>CBDUZK010000019.1:0-20780 GCA_965371675.1 uncultured bacterium
GTCCCTGGCAACTGCCCACTGCGAAAACGCCCTCCAGGGCCGTGGCAAAAGGCTTCATCAACGCGTGCTCTTCACGGAAAAACCCGTGGTCATCTCTGGATATGTCCAGAATCCCGGCCAGCTTCTCAATGTCAGCGCTCGGCTCAACCGCGGGTGCAAGAACCACCATGTCCACTGACACCGACTCTCCCGAAGAACCGGTCCCGTGCCTCACGGCCAGCATGCCATTGTCGGCGGCAACCGTCACGGTCCCGTTGCTCCGCACGAACTCAACACCCTGGGCTACAACCCTGTCATACCACTGCTGATGCTCCTTCTTCGGAACGCAGATATCCGAGTAGAAACAATACAGCTTCGCGTCAGGTAGCTTCTCTCTCATGATGTGCGCGAGCTTGATTGAATACATGCAGCATATCCCTGAGCAGTATTCCTTCTCTTTCCTGCCGACACAGAACACGAAAGCGATGGACTTCGGTTCCTCCCCGTTCTTCAGCAGGACCTTTCCGCCCGTCGGGCCGTTCGAAGCATTCAACCTTTCGACCTGCAGAGTGGTCACGACATTGTCGAGCTTGCCGTACCCGTATTGAGGCAGCGCTTCCGGGTCAAGAAGCCCGGCACCGGTGGCCAGGATGATTGCCCCCACCTTCCTCTCTACGACCTCGTCCTTGTCGTCAAGATTGATGGCTCCAAACGGACAGGCCTCCTCGCAGGCCCGGCAACCACCGCCCTTCAACCCCCTGCAATTATCCTTGTCGATGACCGGCACATTCGGCAGGGCACCGGCAAACGGAAGGAATATCGCCTTCCGCTTCGACAACCCCTCATCATACTCATTGGACACCTCCACCGGGCACGGCTCAAAACACGCGCCGCAGCCGATGCACGCCTCCTCGCTCACATACCTTGCTTTCCGCCTGATCTTGACTGAGAAGTTGCCGAACGACCCGAGCGTCTCCTCCACCTCGCTGTGTGTGAAGACCTCGATATTCTCCTTCTGAAGGACCTCCTGGAGTTCAGGCGCAATCATGCAAGGTGCGCACTCCATGGTCGGGTACACCTCTTCAAATCTCGCTGCAAGCCCGCCGATGCACGGGCTCTTCTCCACGAGATAAACCTTCCTCCCTTTCTGGGCAAGCGACAAGCACGCCTCCAGCCCGGCAACACCTCCCCCGACAACCAGAACGTCAGCCTGGACGTCAATCTCCTTCTTCGCTATCGGCTCAAGCAGACGAGCCCTGCCAATCGCCGCCATGACCAGGCTCCTCGCCTTCGCGGTAGCCAACGCCTTGTCAGCGGTCACCCACGCACACTGCTCCCTGATATTCGTCATCTGCATGAGAAACGGATTCAGCCCCGCATCCTCGCATGCCCGCATCAGTTTCTGCTCATACATCTTCGGTGTGCAGGCAGCGACCACGACCCTCGTCAGCCTCTGCTCCACGATTTCGGACCTAAGGAACTCCAGCCCCTCAGCCGAACACAACAGATTATGGCTCCTCGCCCTCACCACACCCTCGACGCCCGATGCATCCTCAACAACCCCATCAACATCAACCCTGTCTCCGATGTTTGGCCCGCATTTGCAGACGTATACGCCAATCCTCTCAGCCATTCCACCTCCCTTTCGCCAGGGACAGCCGCCTATGCGGTCTGTCACTCGGTATCATGCCATCCGATGGCACTCTCCGTTGCGCCCCCAACTCAATACCCATCTGTGTCAATCTGTGGTTCTCATTCTGCCTTCTGCACTCTGCATTCTGACTTCCGGCTCCCCATTCTGCCTTTTGGGAATTCCGAATCCCGAACCCCGAGTCCCGAACCCCGATTCCTGCTTCACAGGAAAACCTCTGCCTTCACCGGGTTTGGCCCGGCCTTTCGTATCGTCTCGGTGAACTCGGTAACCACTTCTGCGAATCTCCTGCCCTCGGACGCGGACACCCAGGAAAGCCTCACCCGGTTCGCCTCCAGGCCAAGCTCTTCAAGCACTCTCAGTGTCAACGCAAACCGCCGCCGGGTATAGTAGTTGCCGGTCTGGTAGTGGCAATCCCCGGGATGGCAGCCGGCAACCAGCACGCCATCCGCACCGGCAAGGAACGCCTTCAGCACGAAAAGCGGGTCCACCCGGCTGGAACACATCACCCGGATTGTGACCATCGATGGCGGCATCTTCAGCCTGGTCACCCCGGCCAGGTCGGCACCGGCGTAGGAACACCAGTTGCACAGGAAACCGACTATCCGTGGCTGGAAATCCTCTGCCATGCTATGCCCCGATTTCCTCCAGCTCTTCCATCTCGAAAGTGCTGGTCGGTATCTTCTCCTCGACGCTTCTCCCTGACACGTAGTTGAACATCCCCTGAACGCTTCCAGCCAGCTTGGTGAAAATCGACGCAACCGGGATGTCAACCGGGCACACGTCCGAACACATCCCGCATCCCACACAACTGATGCTCACGTGCAGCAGCCTGCCGACCTGGTAGTACAACGTACCGGTCGGCAGTCGCAAAGCACCGCGATTCGTCAACTCCATCTCCAGGGTGGAAGGGTCAAACTCACTCTCCGCCGCATCGAAATGGCACGAACTACAATAGCAGACCGGGCAGGCATTGCCGCACGCATGGCAACCGATGCAACGGCCGAACAGCGCGGTCAACCCGGCCATGCCCATGTCTTCCGCGGCGAACTGGCCGAACACATCCGGCTTCAATTCGGCCCGCTTCTTCCGCATGCTGTCCAGCGCTTCCGGCTCCGGGTCCGCTTCGGTCAGCTCGTAACTCAAGCCGGCCAGGAACTCCTCACCCTTCTCGCTGTTCACTTGGACTGTGGTCTGTTTGCCGTTGTCGTTGCCCACAAGTGCCAGTGTGATATCCGCGCCGGACGGCACGAAATTCTCGCACACCCGGCACGAGTTGCGCAACTCCTCTGAAACTCCACCGGTCTTCACCTGTTTCCAGTATCCATCAAGCTTCGACTGCAGCCCGTCCTTGGCGACTACCATCTCAAGGACCCCGCCGCAGGTGTAGCTTATGAACAGCAGGTTGTCCAACCTGGCCTGTTCGAGCTTGACAAGTTCGAACAGCGCCCGCAGCTCACACGGTCTCATGATGACCGCAATCGGTACCTTGACCGGTTCAAGCATGGTGAACCGTGAAACCAGCCTACCCGCGTTTGCCGGCATCAAAGGCAGCGTGGGAACAACATGGTCCAGCAGTTCCTTGTTCGTTATCAGGGCGTATGAATAGCTGTTCTCACCGGTCAGTGCCAGCGCAAATACGCCGCCGACCGTCCCCTTGTCCATCAGCGATGCCAACATGTCCCTCAGCGTATCGTCTGGCGGCTTGGAAACCTGGAACTGCTTCACGCCGGGCCTTTCGCATCTTCATATTCATGCAGCTCGTCTTCTCCATAAGTCAGCATCGGTATCGGCTCTTCCGTGTTCCGGCCTGGAACATAGTCGAACATCTTCTGAACTTCATCCCCGGCAAAAGCGAAAACCTGGCTGACCGGCACGTCCATCGGGCATCCGTCTTCGCATACGCCGCACCCGACACACGAAAGCCCCATATGGTATATCCTGCCCAGATGGAACTGCATCATGTCACCCGGGAAACGAATCCCACCCCGGGCTTGCGCTTTCGCGAAGTAATCCTCAGCCTTGAGCCGGACCTGACCACTTGAATCAAAGAAGCACTGACGGCAATAGCAGATCGGGCACACCCTCATACAGTTGTGGCAGTTGATGCAATCGGCGAACAGATTGCTGAGATTGTCCATCCCTGCAGCCTTGTCCTTCAATTCTTGGAACGCCTTGCTCCTGTTCCCGGCTTTCTTGTCCCGCACCTTCTTCACTTCCGCCTGCCACGCCGATACGTCTTCACCGCACTCGATCCCGGCCTTGCCAAGCAACTCCTCGCCGCGCTTGCTCACCCCGATAATGACAGCTTCTTTGCCCTTCGTGCCGACCAGGCCAACGTGCAGGTCAACCGGTACGTCCTCGCAACTGAAATGCACGCATGTTTCACACGCCGGCCGAAGGCCATCACCCTCCCAATGACTCAGGATTCCCTGATACCGCTTGTCAAGCACCTCAGGGTCATTCACATAGTCTCTGGTCCGGAACGCGCCCGGACAGTCAATACTCATGAACAGGACGTTTTCCAGGTTCACCTGTCTCCGCTTGGCCAGCTCGATTGACGCCCGAACTTCACACGGCCGCATCACACATAACACCTTCTGCTCGACCTTGCCGTGGCGTGTCAGGCTCTGCAGAACCCGTGCGCCCTGAACCGGCATGATTGGCGGCAAGGGAGTACAGGAATCGAGCATTTCCGGGTCCTTCACCAACAGGTAGACGAATGATTCTCCTGACTTCACTCTGGTCGGGACCAGCACTGTGTCCACGCAGCCACTGTCCTTGAGTGACTTCAGCACGGTAGTAACCGCACCGTTCACACCGTTCTTTGCCTGAATCGTCGCGCCCGTCACTTCAGTATCTCGGTGACTTCCTGGTTCAACTGCCTTGTAGTGAAATGCCGGTGCTTTGCCGCCCCAGATGGACAGGCCGAGGCGCAGTTCCCGCACCCGCGGCACAGGACTTCATTGACCACCGCGATGTGCCTGGACTCATCCAGAGTTGTCGCCCCGTACGCGCACACAGTGACACATGTACCGCACCCCACGCACAGTTTTTCCGACACCTCGGAAGTCCGGATTTCAAGCTGCAGCCGCTTGCCCGGGACGAGCGACGAAAGGACCTTGCCCGCAGTCGCGCTTGCCTGCACTATCGTATCTCTTATGTCTCCGGGTCCCCGGGCGCATCCGGCAATGAATACGCCTTCGGTCATTGTCGAAACCGGGTTCAGTACTACGTGCTCTTCCGCGAAGAACCCGCTTTCGTCCACCGAGATACTGAGCATGTCGGCAAGCTCGGGATTCAAAGGGTTGGGTGCCAGCCCGGTTGACAGAACGACCATGTCCACCGCCAACTCGGCCTCGGTCCCACCCGGCTGCTTGTACTTCACTGTCAGCCCTGAATCCCCGCCGGTCACTTCGATGCTCTCAAACCTCGCGAACCTGATCCCGCTTGCCTCAGTCTCCTTATAGAACCGGTCATACGCTTTCCCCGGCAGGCACAGATCCCGATACAACTCAACCACTTCAGTCTCCGCCGACTGCTCCCTTATCTGCCGAGCGATCTTCATCGAGTTCACACAGCACATCCTCGAACAATGTCCCAGTTTGTCCCTGCCCACACAGTGGACTATGGCAATCGATTTCACTGGTTTGGCCGACTCGGCCATCAGCTTGCTGACACCCGCTGTCTCGATTTCGTCCGCAGTGTACACACCATCAAGCTTGCCGTGCCCATATTCGGCCAGTTCCTTCGGGTCAAAAGACTGGGCCCCGGTCGCAAGCACCACTGACCCGGCTTTCAACTCAACCTCTTTGCCTTCCTGCGTTTCCAGCAGGGCCACGAAACTGCCGAAGAACCCGAGCACTTCTTTGACCTTGCAGTTCTCGAACACCTCAATCTGCGGATTGCTCCTCAAGGCATCGATTCTCGGTCCAAGGAAATCTCCGGCCGGCTCCATTGCCGGGAAAAGCAGCCCCCGTTCCTTCAGCATCCCGCCAAGCTCGCCCTTCTCGGCCAGGAACACCTTTCTTCCCTCATGCGCGGTTCTCAGGGCGGCTTCTATCCCCGCGATTCCTCCGCCGATGACTATCACATCCGGGTTGCAGTCGATTTCCTTCTGCTCGAGTGTCTGATGATACTGCACGCGGCTTACGGCCGCCCGAATGAAACGTAGCGCCTTACCGGTTGCCTGTTCCTTGTCCGGCACGGTCCAGGCGCACTGTTCCCGGATATTCACGAGTTGGAACAGCTGCGGATTGAGCCCGACGCTTGATGCCACTTCAGCAAACGTACCTTCGTGCTGCTTCGGTGAACAGGCCGCGATCACGAACCGCTCGAACCCGTTCTTCTTGATACTCTCGGCAAGGAACTTCTTGCCGTCTGCTGAACAGAACAGCTTGTGCCGCTCGATTCCGGCCACCTTGCCGTCCTTCTCTATCTCGGCAGCAACCCGGTCCAGGTCAATCGCGTCCGCGATGTTCGGCCCGCATTCACAAAGGTACAGACCAATCTTCGCCATGTCAGTTCTGTGCCGGGTTCAGGACCGCGGCAACGGCGGCCTCTGCCTGGGCAACAACGTCCTGCATGCTCTTCGGCCCTTCGTTGCATCCGGCCACGAATACCCCGGCCCGGTTCGTAGCCACCGGGTCGAATCCAGCAGTCTTGTAGAATCCGAAGTCGTCGCGTTCAATCCCCAAGAGCTTTGCCAGCGCGTCAGCGCCTGAGTTCGGCTCGATGCAGGGGGCCAGCACAACCATGTCAACGTCAACTGTGCTCTTTTCAGCCTCACCGTCCTGGTACGCAATTCTCACGCCCTTGCCGTTCCCGGACAGCTCGACTCCCCTGGTTCTGACCAGCCTGGTGCCTTTCTTCTTCGCCTCGTCCAGGAACTTCTGGCCGGCCTTGCCCGGAGTCGAAAGCTCCCGGAAGAACTCGTGCACTTCAACGCCTTCCACCTTGTCGAACGCATAGCAGGCGAACTTGGTGAGATACATGCAGCAGACCTGGGAGCAGTATCCCCCGGCAGCACGGCCCACGCAGTGGATCAGGCCGATTGACTTCGGTTCCGTGCCGTCCCGGGTCTTGATTGCACCTTCGGTCGGCCCGTTCGACGCCCGGAGCCGCTCGAACTCGAACGCGTGAAACACGTTCTCAATCTTGCCGTATCCGTATTCGACAAACCGGCTCACGTCACCCAGCTTGTACCCGGTGGCCACGACAATCGCGCCGACCTTGATTTCCTTCTCCTCGTCCTTGTCGTCGAAACTGATTGCGTCGAACATGCACGCGTCCTTGCACGCAGTGCAATCCTCGCCTTTCGCCAGCAGGCAATACTCCATGTCAATCGCCGGTGCATTCGGCAGCGCGCCCGCACAGGCAAGGAATATCGCCTTCCGCTTCATCAGCCCTTCCTCGAACTCGTTGTCAACACTGACCGGGCACGGCTCAAAGCACGCACCACACCCGATGCAGTTGACGAGGCTGACATACCTTGCACGACCGGCCAGCTTCACCGTGAAATCACCGGCCTCACCCTGGATGTCGGTCACGTCGGTCAGGGTCAGGAGTTCGATGTTCTTGTCTTCAAGGAGCTGTGACTGCTTGGGCGCAATCATGCAGGTGGCGCACTCCATGTTCGGGAACACCTCTTCCGACTTGATTACAGTGCCGCCGAAGTACGAATTGCGCTCGACCAGGTACACCTTCCGACCCGCGTTCGACAGCAACAGGCTGGCCTCGATTCCGGCCAGGCCGGCACCGATTACCAGGACGCTGCTGTTCTCAGCCATTACTCAATGAACGGCATCGTCCTCAGAGGATTCGGCCCGAGTCTGGTGATATGCTCGGCAAACTCGTTCGTCACTTCCGAGAACCGCTTGCCTTCCGAAGCTGATATCCACGAGAGTCGGAGCCGGTTCGAGTCCAACCCGAGAGTTTCCAGAATCTTGTGCATCAACGCGAACCTTCTCCGCGCGAGGTAGTTGCCGTTCTGGTAATGGCAGTCACCCGGATGGCAACCCGCAACCAGCACCCCGTCCGCGCCCCGCAGCAAAGCGGAAAGCAGCATGACCGGGTCCACCCGGCTGGAACACATCACCCGGATAGTGGTCAGTGTTGCCGGGACCTCCAGCTTGTTGCTTCCCGCCAGGTCTGCGGCCGCATAGGAACACCAGTTGCACAGGAAACCGACGATATTGGGCTCGAACTTATCGGCCAAGGCGCGGCTCAGAACTGAATCTGGGCGTTGAACTTGCCGCCTTCGTCGCGGCAGAACAGCAGGGTTTTGCCCGTCCGCTTGCACCAGTTCTCGATGTCCCGCGGGAACGACGGACAGTCTGCGAGAATCTCAAGGGTATCACCGGCCTGCATTTTCGGAGCCTCAACCGCGAGTTTGAGCACCGGCTGGGGACATTTCAGTCCCAGAGTATCCAGCTTGTGAACTGCCATTTCTCCTCCTTAGAATGAGAACGTTATCTGTGCGCCCTGAATCTCGGCTAGGAACGTGGTGGCGCCAACCAGTTCGATGTCATCGCGCAGGTCTTCCTTCTTCACATCGTTTGACTCAAGCGCCAGCTCACAGAAATAGAGCTTGCCACCGAGCATCTTGACCCCGTTCCACATCTCGATGAGGTCCGGGAAACCCTTCTTCTTCATGTTCTCGACCACACCCGGCTTGAGCGCATCGGTTGCACCCGGGGTGAAGAATACGTACACCTCATCACCGCTCGCGGCCGCGGACGCACCGAGTACGAATGTCGGGAACAGGTTCTTTGGTTCAGCACCGTTACAGACAAGAGCCACCTTAGCCACACCTACCTCCTCTTGGTTTCTTCACACCACTTAGTATACCAGTAGCAGGGCTGCTGTATCCGGCTGGAAGGAACTCACCCGGTGATTACGGCGTGGCAGGTATGCCCACCGCAATCGCACAGGGAAATGCTTCCTCCGATTCGAGCAAACAACGCAGCGATAATAAAAGCATCGTCAGCCCGTGTCAAGCAAATCAGCCGTTTTGTGACGCGATCTCAAACGCGGAGCGGCCGGCCGGTTCCGGACAATCTGTTTCCCGCGTACGTTCTTTCAGAATGCGGGACGTCCGGGCCGGCCGCATGACCGCGAAATCTGCCGTGCCGGGTTCCGAAGGCGATCCCGCGATGATTCCCGCGCGCGGTCCCTCGGGCCCGACTGCAAGCGCTTCGGCGAACGTTCACGCGAACGGTCGCGCAAACGGCCGCGTGAACCGTACCGCGAGCGCTCAATCGAACCCGGGTTCAAAGCCCGGTGTGATGGGAACTTACGGTCCAGACGGTTACCCCCCCGACAGTCCGGGGGATGCTCCCCTGGGGAGCGGCTAAGGGCTCTTCGTGCGTGTTACGCCGCCAATCCCGCTGAACGGAACCGGACACGTTCGCCACGCGGTTGCACTCCCCTCGCTCCCGCCTATAATGCGCCATGGCAAGAAAGAAACTCCGCACCAATGTTGACAAGGTCGTGATGCTGTCGGTCCAGGGCAAGGTGTCCTACCCGTCGGGCCGGCGCAACTACTCGGTCGACGCCGACGGCCGGCCGTTCCTGCTCCCCTCCATCGGCGGCATCAGTTACAACGTGAAGGTCGGCGACCCGGCGTTCGGCTGGGCCGGCGACCATATCGAACCGGGCGTCTCGACCCTCGCCGACTGGGAGAAGCGGTTCGATCACCCGAATACGTCCTACCACTTCTACTCCTGCGTCGGCAACGCGGTCCGGGTCGTGTCCGGCGACGCCAAAGGCGCGAAGGGCATCGTGACCGGCCACCACGGCGGGGCCGAACACGTGATGCTCGACTTCGCGGACAGCGTGCTGAATAAACTGAAGATGGACGACAAGTTCCTCGTCATCGGCTACGGCCAGGGCCTCGAACTGCTCGACTACCCGGACATCCACGTCCTGAACCTGGACCCGGGCCTCCTGTTCAAGCTGGGCATCCGGGAACTCAGGGGCGGGAAGCTCGAAGTGCCGGTCGCCGCGGTCGTGCCCGGCCACCTGATGGGCTCGGGCGTCGGCTCGATGTCGATGGCCACCGGGGACTACGATATCATGACCACCGACCGGAAAGAGATCGCCCGCCGCGGGCTCGACAAGCTGCGGTTCGGGGACTTCGTCGCAATCACCGACCACGACAACGTCTACGGCCGGTCCTGGCGCAAGGGCGCGGTCACCATCGGCATCGTCATCCACTCCGACTGCCTGCTCGCCGGGCACGGTCCGGGTGTCACCACCCTGCTGGCGTGCGCGACGCCCCTGATTGTCCCGAAACTGAGCCGCCGCGCCAATCTCGCCGAAATCCTGAAGATCGGTCGGCTCCGCCCGAAGCGAAAGAAACAGCGACACGGTTCCGCTTGACGAACCGGAGCCTGACCGGAGAATCGCGTCATGCGCAGCATGCTCATCCCTGACTTCGAGATAAGGGACTTCATCCGCGAGTACGGCGAGACCGACGCCGCCAACTGCTACCAGTGCGGCATGTGTACCGCGCTCTGTCCATGGTTCCAGGTCGAGGGCGTCAACTTCCTCGTTCACCGGCTGGCACAGGCAATCCGGCTGGGCGACATGTTGAACACCGAGGACAAGGACGAGATTACCCGGCAGGTAACGGAAGTCTACCGCTGCGTCGGCTGCGATGCGTGCCGCGACCGTTGCCCGCGCGGGGTCAGCATCGCCGACATGCTCCGCGCGGTCCGGCGCATCCTGGTGGAGAACGAGTCGGTACCCTCCTCACTCCGCAGCACCATCTCCCAGCTCATCAGCGTCGGCAACCCGCTGGGCGGGGACCCGCAGAAGCGCACCGACTGGGCCGGCAAGCCGGGCGTGCCGACGTACACGCCCGACCTGGAGTACGCCTGGTTCACCTGCTGCACCTCGGACTACGACCCGCGGGGCCAGGACGTGAACCGCGCGACCGCCGCAGTCCTCAAGGCCGCGGGTGTATCCTTCGGCATCCTCGGCTGCGGCCAGTCCTGCTGCGGCGAGGCAATCCGCAAGGCCGGGGCCGAGAGCGCGTTCAAGCGTCTCGCCGATGACAACACCGGGCTGCTGGCCGAGTCGGGCGCAAAGAAACTGCTCGTCACGTCACCTCACTGCTACAACGGGTTCAAGAACGACTACCCTGAACTGGAAACCACGTTCGAGGTCATCCACATCAGCCAACTCCTGGCCGCTCTCATCCGGGACGGACGGCTCAAGCCGGCGAAACCGCTCGGGAAGAAAGTCACGTATCACGACCCGTGCACCCTCGGCCGCCAGAACGGCATCTACGAGGAACCCAGGGAGATTCTCCGGAGCATCCCCGGTCTTGAACTGGTCGAGATCGAGGAGTTCAACCGCGACCAGGGCGTCTGCTGCGGCGGGGGCGGCGGCGGGCTCTGGCTCGACTGGCCCAAGGGGGAACGGCTGGCCGACGTCCGCATCAGGCAGGCCGCGGATACCGGCGCTGAGATACTGGCTGTCGCCTGTCCCTACTGCCTGAGCATGTTCGAAGACAGCGTCAAAACAAGCGGCATCGAAATGCAGGTGCTCGATGTGGTCGAACTCCTCGCGCAGTCGCTAGGGTGACTAGCAGATTGAACGCGAGCCCCGGCGGCCCGCGTGTGACACGCAAATGAGCCTCGTCCTCATCGTCTTCCTCACCTACCTCGTCGGCATGGTCATCGTCGTCGGGTACAACGTCCCTGCCCTCAAGAGCTTCCTGTACGAACTAGTGCCCGGCTTCTTGCTCTCGCTATTCGCAACCTGGCTGGCCAGCTTGCTGACGCAGAAGAAGGGGCCGCTCACGAACACCTGGACCATGTTGACACCTCCACCAACTGCCTCCACGGTGCGAGCCGCACGACTTGACACTGATCGGAGTGCTGCTAGAACCATCGACTGTGAAGGCTGGGCCAAGAGTCAAATGCCCGCCTTTGGGTGGCCCTCAATCTGGGAAGGAGATTACCCGTGAGAATAACTAACGTTCGAATCGAAGGATTCAGGAGTATCAAGAACTGCCAACTGGAGGAGTGCGGTCCGTTCAACGTGCTCATCGGACAGAACAGCACAGGAAAGTCCAACATTCTCCTCGCTGTCCGATCATTCTTTGCCATGTTGACGCGGGGGCACATCGCCACACCGAATCCGGATCTGGGGCGCGAGACTGATTTCCATGGCATGCGTCCCGCAGGGAACCAAATAGGCATAGAGATCTCCTTCTCTCTTGAGGGACCAGAGAGCTTCTGGCTGTATGAGCTGCTGCCAAATCCCATGGAAGCGAGCGCTGACGTCGACCCGGAAGAGCTTCCCACTCGGCTGAGCGTGAAGTTGGTCGTTTCCTACTATCCAAATAGCATTGGGTATGTCAGCAGCATCACCGTTTCGTCTGGCGAAGGTCGTGTGAAGGAGAAGAAGCTCTTTGGGATACCGGATTCCGACAACGCCGTAAGATCACTTGCAGCACGGTGCGACCAAGCGGTACCTTTCCTACGCGATGCCGAGGTCCTTCGGGAATCGACCAAGCGAATAAACGAAGGTCAGTGGGAGGCATTGAAACCTCTACTCAATCCCAAGGGAGACTCAGGTAGACTCAAGACATTCATTGACATTCGGGTCGAGGCTCTCAACAAGCTGCGGGCGCTATCGCAGGACGCGGTTCAGCGCAACTCGTTCCCGAAGTTCGTTGATACGCTGACAAAGTTGGCAACCGAGTCCGAGGCGTCATACAACAAACTGCTGTCAGCTCCCTTCAACATCGAGGTAATGACGGCTGAGGGCGACGCCAAGGAGATTCCCACATATGTCATCGAGGTTGTAAAGCTTCTCGCCAGGATGGAGGTTGTGCATATTCCTGACGTCCGCGGAACACTATCCTCAGCCGAAGCGGACGACCTTCTGCTACGCAAAGTCCGCAGGCCGACACGAGAGGGATATCGAATTCTTCAAAGGAAGTTCTCAGCCCTCCTGGGCGGGACTCTCGACGTGGCAGCCGGTCAGGACTCACAAGGCATCAGGCTGGGCAGCGGGACAGCTGAGGTCGACATCGACGACTATCCCTTGGACCTACAGGGAGCTGGTTCGAGGGAAGTTGTGAGGATCATCCACGACATTGCTCAGGTGGACGTACCGGACATTCTGCTGCTTGAAGAACCCGAGACCCATCTCCACCCGGGGCTGGAACGCCGGATGCTGCAGTACTTGAAGGAACTGAGCGAAGAGTGCCAAGTCTTTGTGTCAACGCACTCAACGGGCTTCGTGGAAGGTGGCGAAATGGAAAACGTCTACCTGGTATCGTGTCGACCTGACACCAAAGCCGTTCGACCCGACCTTGAGAACGCAGCAACGCTGGTCCTACGAGAACTGGGAATTCGGCCGAGCAGCGTCCTAATGTACGACCGGCTAGTCTTCGTCGAGGGGCCGACCGACCGCGATGTGCTATCGCAGTGGGCTTCGGTTGTCGGGGCAGATTTCCGGAAGGCCAACGTCGGTTTCATCGAGATGGGAGGAAGCGGCAACTTCGCCTACTACGCCGCAGAGAGAGTCCTTGCCTATCTGTCGAAGAGAAACGTACGCATGTGGATCGTCCTTGACAGCGACGAGCAAAGCGAGGATGCAATCCTCAAGGCTCAAGAGCGGGCCGGCACGTCTGCCACGGTGCACGTGCTGACCAAGAGAGAGATAGAGAACTACATGCTGATCCCCAGAGCCATATCGGATTTCGTGGTCCGGAAACGCCGAGTGGCGGGCAAAGGTAGCTCAGAACCGCCCGGCACCCAGAACATCACGCAGGCCATTGTGCAGGCCGCCGACGAGCTTCGGAACTACACGGTAGCCAAGAGAGTCGCCGACCGAATCGGCAAGATCCGCTACCCTCGTCCCAAACTGGACGACGCGAGTGCACCAACGACAGTGATGAAGACAACCATCAAAACGCATATCGAAGGCAAGTTGGACGAATTGAAGAAGGCTGCCGCGGGTCTGGATGTCTTGTTCAGCGATGAAGAACGTCAACTCGGAGCGGTCTGGGACGAATCCAAGCTCAATCGAGTTCCCGGCACGGAGCTGCTTAATGGAGTCTGCAGCAGGTATGATGTCAGATTCCACAAGGCGAAGGACTCGCTGAGGCTCGCTACCATCATGACCAAGTCAGAGATCGACTCTGAAATAGCGAAGCTTCTGCAGGAGGTGGCGAGACCCGACTGACTCGACTTGAACTCCTGGGAGACTCACACCTGAATCCGGACTCCTTAGCAGATGCGCGGGCTAGGTCGGACTGTCTTTCTTCTCCCACCGATGTGCATCCTCAAACAGCAGCACGACCTTGTCGCGGATTTGGTTGAGGGCCCTTGCGGGCAGGACGCGGGGGGCGAGGAGGCGGATGCGGGCGCGGGCTTCTTGTAGACGTTGCTTGCGGGTCTTGCGCGGGCGGCCGCGTTTCGTCTTCGGCCTGGGACGCGGCTTGCTCAGTTCCAGCGCCCGCCACACCATCCGGGCGTAATCGTGCGCTACCAGGAGTACCGCCATCGTCGGCTTCACCCCCAGCTGCTTGACTTCGGCTTTCATCATCCGGTCCAGCAGCCTGCGTTCGGCCGCGGCCTGGGCCTGTTTCCTCGCCGCGCGGAGCCTGGCCTCGGGCTTGAGCTGTCCGCCCAGCTTCCGGTCGTAGACCCCGAGCCGGACAGCCTCCATGCCGCCCAGCGGTTTCAGTTCTGTCAGCACTTTCTCCCGTATCCGCGGCTCGCGCACCGTGGGTCGGCCCGTGTACTTGCCCAGCATGGGCGAGAGGTCGTCGAACGACGCACGACAGGCGCGCAGATAGTCGGCCACCAGGGCAAACGACGGGAAAGGAACCTGCCCGGCCTCGAGTCGCTTCAGGTGGGAGTGGTATCCTGGACGCCGGCCCATCAGGTGACTCAACTCGACAAGGCTGAGGTCTGCCTTCTCGCGGAGCGCACGGAGCCGGGTGCCCAGCTCTGGTGTGAACCTGAAGGTCTGCGCCTGGTGCTGCATCGGTGAATTTCCTCGGCCCGATGATAATACGTATCATCATCCAGCGCAAGCCGGGAACAACACCCAAACCAATCCCTACCGGTGCGTTAGTCCGGTTCTGAATTTCCCCCCTCCCCCGCCCCGGGGGTAGCCCCCCTGGCCGCTTTCCGGACCGCTACCCGAACCGCTATCCTGGGCACCGTCCTGGCCGCTATCCGGGCCGCTGGAATAGCAGCTAACCTGGCCGCTGCCGGGGCCGCCAGGGTAGGCGCTTGGATGGCCGCTCGGATAGGCGCTGAGATAGTCGCTCGGATAGCTGCTACCCGGGCCGCCACCGGGGCTGCTACCCGGGCCGCTTGGGAAGTGCAGTGCCCCCTCGGGGTTCGGTTGAATTTGGACCGGGCTGCCCGCTCCGTCCGCACGCAAGATTCCGGCCCGCTTGCGCGGGCCGGGCAATGACCACCCTCGCACTGGCCAGAGCCAAGGTCACAATGCCGGCAGTCAATGCGTTCCGCCGGACCGTACGGCCTACTCGGGCTGTTCGTCCCGTCCCAGCAGGTAGCTGATGTTGGCGGCCCGGACATAGGTGTCGCAAATCGCGCTGATATGGCCCGCCTGGGCGACGACCAGGTCCGCCTCGACGTCGAGGTAGTCGAACTGCGAGATGCTGCCGAGCCGGAGCTGTTCCCGGGCCAGGTCGTGCAGCCGCTCGTTGAGCGCCAGGGTCAGACCGGCGAGGTCGTAGCGCTGCCCGGGCACTCAGGTAGGCCCCGACCGAGGAGACGGCCGTGGACCGGATCTGCAGTGCCGCCAACCGGGACGATGCCGAGGCCCGGCGGGAATCGTTGGAGGCATCGACCACGTCCAGAACGTAGGACTTGAGGTCGAGCAGCGGCAGCGTCGCCCGCAGGCCGTAGCTGGACGAACCGCCGTCCCTCCAGTCGGCCAGGCAGGACGGCAGTGAGGCGTCGGATGACGACCGCTGCCAGTAGAGTGACACGTTGGGCAGCACGCTGCCGATGGTCGCTACCTGGTTCACGCGGGCGATGGTCCGGGACTGCGCTGCCATCCGGATACCCGGGTTGCGCCGTTCGATTTCGCCCACGAGGCTGTCCGGGTCGACAACCTCGAACTCCCCGGGAGTCTCCAGGCTCTCGGTCGGCACCACCACCGTGTTCCGGCCGAGTCCGGCGGTCGCCTTGAATGTCTCCATCCCGATGCCCAGGTCCTGTTCCGCCTTGAGCAGCCCGAGCCGGGCCTGCGCTTCCTGCGCCTCGGCCCTCAGCAGGTCGATTGACGATGCGAGGCCGCGCCGTTGCTTCTCGCGCGTTAGCTCCAGGTACTCGTCTGTACGGAGCAGGGCGGCGGTGGCGACGTCCCGAAGCCGGCTGTACTTTATCAGGTTGAGGTAGTCGACGGTGGCGTCATACACGATACGGGCCTGCTGGTCACGGGCGCTCGTCCTGCTGTAGGCGAGACGGATTGCCGAGGACACGACCCCGGCAAAAACGGACGGGCTGAATACGACCTGGTTGACGGTGAGCGCCGCGGTCCACGACCGGGACTGGACTCCCGTGCCGGCGCTGTCATCCTCATGCTCCCAGCCGTAGCCAACCGAGCCCGATACCGCCGGCAGGACGCCGTTGATGCCGCGGGCGAGCGTGATCGCGCCGTCCGAACGGGTCACCGCCGCCTGCGTGCTGGCCGGGCTTTGTTCGACGGCGGTCCGGATTGCCCCGGCGAGCGACAGTCTCAAGGTGTCCACTGGTACAGTGGCTGCGGACGACACTCCCAGCAGGGCTGCCGACATTAGCGTCGTGGTCAGCAGTGCTTTGCGGGCCTTGGCCCGAATCCGGCGGGTTGTTGTTGCCATGTCGTTCTACATAGACCCGACGGGCGGTCCGTTCCTGCGCAGTAGAATCAACCGGACGGGGTCTATAGAGGCATGAACCCGAACAGGATCCGATCGACAATCGCACCGATGCTGCTTGCCGGACTGCTGGCAGCGAGCGGGTGCAGGACGCTGACGCTTGTCAGCGACCACGCCCTCGGCCCGGTCGAGACGGACGGCAGGACGACCGAGTGGAGCCCGTCTTCGACCGGCCAGGTGAACGAGGAGAACGTCCAGGTGGCGGCGCGCAACGATGACGAACAGCTGTATGTCATGGTCCGGTTCCGGGCCAACGACGACAAGTGGACCCGGCCCTGCGCGATGACCGGACTCACCCTCTGGCTCAACCGGGATGGGAGGAAGCGCGAACGGACCGGGATTCGCTTCGTCGCCGGGCCGAATCCGGAAAGTCTGCCGAGGCCGACCGAGAGGGACAGACCACCCGAGGGGATGGGGTCAATCCGCAAGTTGCCTCAGCGCGAGCACGACGGCATGCTCGTGTTCCTCGACCGGGAGGCGGAGACGACCGCGGTGCTGCCCGCGGACGGGACGCGCGGCCCGAGAGCGGGCTTCACGTGCGCGGACGGCCTCTGTTCCTACGAGTTCAGCTTCCCGCTGGCTCCGGCGACGCCCGGGCGGTTCGGGCTCGGCGTCGGTCCGGGCGCGACGGTGATGGTCGGCCTGACCGCGGGCCCGGACAAGGAGGCGCGCGAGGTGACGCGCCAGCAGCGTCCGGGCAACATGGCCGGCAAGGGCGGGGGTGGCGGCAGGGGCGGCGGACGTCCCGGTGGGGGCCGCGGCGGCCCAGGCGGCGGACCTGCTGGCGGGGGCCAGCGCCCAACCAGTACCGAAAACCCGGAACTCTGGGTCAAGGTCAGGCTGGTCGAGGCCCGGTCCGAATCGGAGGAAGATTCATGAAGACACACTGCGTGCGCCGGATTGCGACCGTGGCCGCGGTGGTGCTGCTCGGGCTGACCGCGTGCCGCAGGACGGAATCGGCCGGCTACGAGTTCGCCGAAGTGAGGCGCGGCGACATCACCAACATCGTCTCGAGCACCGGGACGATGGAACCGGTCGGAACGGTCGAAATCGGCACCCAGGTATCGGGCAGCGTCGAGCGGGTGCTGGTGGACTTCAACGACCGCGTCGGACGGGGACAACTGCTGGCCGTGCTGGACACCGCGCCGCTCGCGGCCCAGGTGCGCGAAGTCCGGGCGAGTCTGGCCCGGGCCGAAGCGTTGTACGCCCAGGCCGCGGCCGACCGTAAGCGGAAGCAGGAGCTTTCCGACCTTGCTTTGATTTCCGAGTCGGAACTCGAAGCGGCGGTCACCTCCACGGTGTCGGCGCTGGCGTCCCGGCAGTCGGCCGAGGCCGCGCTCGAGCGAGCCGAAAGCAGCCTCGGATACGCCTATGTCCGCTCCCCCATTTCAGGCACCGTCCTGCACCGCAGCATCGAACCGGGCCAGACCGTGGCCGCCAGCTTCTCGAGTCCGACGCTGTTCGTCATCGTCCAGGACATGGCCCATATGAGAATACTGGCACTTGTCGACGAGAGCGACATCGGCCAGATCGACTCGGGCATCCCGGTGAAGTTCACGGTCCAGGCCTACCCGGAGCGCGAATTCTCCGGCACCGCGACCCAGGTCCGGCTCCAGCCCCAGACCTCGTCCAACGTCGTCAACTACACGGTCGTGGTCGACGCGATGAACGATGACGGCCTGCTGCTGCCGGGCATGACCGCGACGGTCGACTTCTACGTCGAGCAGCGTGAGGGTGTGCTGACGGTCCCGAACGCCGCGCTGAGTCTGAGACCGACCCAGGAGATGGTCAACCGGATGCGCAAACTCCGCTCCGAACGGCCATCCGGCCAGGTCGACCCGCGGCCCCGTCGTGATTCCGCCGCCACGCGCGAGGGAGCCCGGCCGGAAGCCGGTGCGGACGTCAACCGGCTATGGTGCATGGATGAACAGGACCAGCTCTACACCGCGTCGGTCCGGGTCGGCGCGACCGACGGCAGAAGCACGGAAATCACCCCGCTGCGGGGCGCACTCGCGGAGAACACGAAGGTGATCGTCAAGGCATCGGGTACCCCGGCCGACGTCCGCGGCTCGCGCCGGCGCGGCTACGGCGGCGGGATGTTCGGCCCCGGACGATGAAGACCGTCATCGAGCTCCACGAGCTGACGCGGGTCTATGACCTCGGCGCCGTGCAGGTCCACGCACTGCGCGGCATCGACCTCACCGTCCACGCCGGCGAGTTCCTCGCAATAATGGGCGCGTCCGGCTCGGGCAAGTCCACGCTCCTCAACATGATCGGCTGCCTGGACCGACCGACGTCCGGCCGGTACCTGTTCGACGGGGAAGAGACGAGCCGGCTCACCCGGAACCAGTACGCCGAGGTGAGAAACCGCAAAATCGGCTTCATCTTCCAGGGCTACAACCTGATTGCGCGCACCTCGGCGCTCGAGAACGTCGAGCTCCCGCTGGTCTACAACCGGTCCGGTGACGGTAGTGCGGCCCGGCGGCGGGCGGGGGCGGCGCTGGACCGTGTCGGACTGAGCGACCGCATGTTCCACGTTCCGAGCCAGCTCTCCGGGGGCCAGCAGCAGCGCGTCGCAATCGCCCGGGCGCTGGTCAACGAACCGGCCCTGGTTCTGGCCGACGAGCCCACCGGCAATCTCGACTCCCGGACTTCGGTCGAGATGATGACCGTGTTCCAGGAGCTGAACGACGCCGGAATCACTATCGTCATGGTGACCCACGAACCGGAAATCGCCCGCTACGCGCGGCGCGTCGTCGCCATGCGGGACGGCCGCATCACCCGCGACTACGCGGTCGAGAAGCGGGGCCGCGCGGCCGCGGACCTTGCCGCGATGCCGACACTCGACGTCGAATCCCGGCTGGAGACCATCGGGCAATGAAGTGGAAGGGACTGTTCCGCACGGCGCTGGTCAGCATCAGGCGCAACAAGACCCGCAGCCTGCTGACCTCGCTTGGCATCATCATCGGCGTCGCCTCCGTCATCGTCATGGTCGGGGTGGGCCAGGGCGCGCAGGCGGAAATCAGACAGCAGATCGAAGCGCTCGGCACCAACGTGGTGATGGTCATGCCCGCCCGCCGGAGCTTCCACGGGGTCAGCGGCGGCGCGGGCAGCCGGCCCCGTCTCACGCTCGACGACGCCGACGCTGTCTCCGCCGAGGCGACCCAGCTCGGCGCGGTTTCAGCCATCGTCAATTCCCGGCAGCAGATCATCGGAGGAGAAGGCAACTGGAACACCTCAGTCACCGGCGTGTCGTCCGCGTACCTCGACATCAAGGCCTGGAAGCTCGAGCGCGGCGAGTTTCTCAATGACCGGGACGTGAAATCCCGGACCAAGGTCGCGGTGCTGGGCCGGACCGTGGTCGACGAGCTCTTCCCCGACGCCGACCCGGTCGGCGCCAGCGTGCGCATCGGCGCCCAGCCCTTCACCGTCATCGGCGTACTGGCGGCAAAGGGCCAGGGGGGCATGGGCGTGGACCAGGATGACATCGTCCTCGTGCCGGCGACGACGGCGCTCTATCGGCTCAAAGGCGGGCAGTACATTGACCGCATCGAGACGAGTGCGGTATCGGCCACGGCGGTGGACTCCGCGTCCACGGAAATCACCGCCATCCTGCGCCGGGCGCACCGGCTGGCGGACGAGGAGGAGGATGATTTCAACGTCCGCACCCAGGCCGAGATCATCGAGCGCGCGTCGTCCACCTCGCGGACGATGACGTTGCTGCTGGGAGCCATCGCCTGCGTCTCGCTCATCGTCGGCGGCATCGGCATCATGAACATCATGCTGGTGTCGGTGACGGAGCGCACGCGCGAAATCGGGATCCGGCTCGCGGTCGGCGCCCGGGGCAGCGACATCCTCGTGCAGTTCCTGACCGAGTCGGTGGTGCTGAGCCTGGCCGGCGGCATCATCGGCGTGCTGGTGTCGGTGCTCGTCGCCCTGCTGCTCACGCTCGCACTTGACATCCGGACCGTGCTCAACCCGCCGGTCGTGCTGATGGCGGTGGTGTTTTCGGCCGCTGTCGGGGTCTTCTTCGGCTACTACCCGGCACGCAAGGCCGCAAGTCTGAACCCCATCGACGCGCTCCGGTACGAGTAGCGTAGTCGAATCGGCCTACACCTCCAACGCAGCCGGGCAATCCTCCTTCCCGAGAAGCACCGTTCACTCCGGAAGAAACCGGCCCGCTTGCGCGGGCCGGAATCAAGTACGGTCGAAACTCGCTAGTCGAAG
>CBDUZK010000020.1:0-19791 GCA_965371675.1 uncultured bacterium
CCCGGGGGCGGTTGGGGGGATAGCCCGGGGATACCCCCGGGGAGAGCCCCGACTATCAGGTTGTCAACCCAGATAAGGGACTGAATTGGCGGAAGTTAGGGGGAATCGGGCGACGGGCTTCCCGATGCACAGTATTGATAGTCAAGGAAGCATACTGTTTGGTTCGACGCGGATTCTGAGGCGTACTCCTCACCTCAATCCTCTCCCGCAAGGGGAGAGGAAGCAGGATGGACAATCCTCCTCTTGGTGAACCTTGGTGCGCTTGGTGTTTCTTTCGGGTCCGGATTGCCCGGAAGCACCTAACAGCGGGCGTCGACCGCAGGACCGTGTGGCGGGGTCTCCGGTTAGTAAAGGTTCGTTGACTTAGCGACCAGCCCCGCCTGACTGGTCTGGTTCCCTTGACTAAAAGTAACCTCTGGGATGCTTAGTAAGTTTTGCTTGACATAGAGCGCACGGGCGATACTGTAGTCAAGGAGGCTTGACTTGCGAGAGAAGGGGGATTGAAAGGAAGTGGTTCATGTGGAACACTAGAGCAGGAGCCTTTACGCTTCAGCCCGGCGGGTTTCGGGCATTCATTCCAAACCCGCTACCGCCAACCCCCGCCCTGGCTCTTGGGGATGAAGACCTTCGTTTGATCTCCGCCGCAGACCGTGCTGTTGCACGTCTGGATGACGTCGCAGGGTTCTTATTGAACCCGGACCTTCTGAGCGAAATGTACAGCAAGAGGGAGGCCCTGGTCAGTTCTCAGATCGAAGGGACGCAAGCGTCACTTGAGGGATTGCTCGAGCTCGAGGCGCAGGTTCCCACGCGTGATGATCCGGAGCAGGTTCGTGACGTTGCGAACTACTCCGAGGCCATCAAGCATGGCGTCCGGCGGATAGCCGGGACCGGCATCACAATGCAACTTATAAAGGAGCTGCACGAGATACTTCTCTCCGGTACGAAAGGTAGCGATAAGGACCCGGGTCGGTTCCGGACCACGCAGGTGCACATCGGACCACCCGGCTCGAATCGCATTACCGCCATCTACGTCCCGCCTCCCGCCGATAGGGTTGATGCCGCGATGGCCAGCCTGGTGCAGTACATCGCAGCGCCCGATGATTACCCCGCTCTCGTCAAGGCCGCCTTGCTCCACTCGCAGTTCGAGACCATCCACCCTTTCAGGGACGGCAACGGCAGAATCGGTCGGCTACTCATCATGTTGTTCCTTATCCGGCGCGAAGTGCTCTCCGGCCCGGTTCTTCCACTCAGCCTCTACTTCAAGAAGCACCGGGAGGACTACTACCTGGGGTTGAGTGCGGTGAGAGTCAACGGTTCATGGGAGGAGTGGGTGCGGTTCTTTCTTGCGGCCGCCCGCGACGCGTCATGTGACGCCTACGCTACCGCCAAGGACATAGTGGTTCTCAGAGAGCAGATGCTCGAGAAGCTGGTCGAGAGCGGACAGAGGTCCGTGCACGCAGCCCCGCTTCTACGACACCTGTTCACGCAACCGATTCTCACGACATCGGCGGCGGCAGAGAAGCTGGCGGTAAGCCGCCAGACCGCCAACACCCTGGTGGCACGCTTCGTCGATGTCGGCATCCTGCACGCGACCTCAAGCAAGCGGCGCAATCGCGTGTGGGAATTTCGCGAGTACCTCGCGCTTCTGAAGCGAGGGACAGAACAGCTTGGCATCGACGGTACGCACGAGAACCCGCAGGTGGAGGGGTGAGACCGAGGGACAGCCAGCCATTGTAGATTCTAGATTTGAGATTCTGGATTGAAGACTGAAGAGCGAGGACAGAAGAGAGAAAGAGGAAGACAGAGGGACAACCAACCACTGCAGACACCAGATTTCAGATTGCCGAGTCCTTGTTCAACCGTGAGCCGCTGACACCAGCGACTCTTCCCTTGGTGAACTTTGGTGCGCTTGGTGTTTGGTCTGCTTCCGAATGCCGAATTGCGAAGGACGAGTTCGGATTTCGCGTCCCGTTGACAACTACCGGGAAACCTTCGTGACCGTGACCGGCAGGCAGCCGGGGGCCCGCACGAAATAGATGCCCGGCACCAGGCCGGACCCGATTGTGTTCCCGTTGGACGTTCCGACCAGGCGACCATTGGCGTCGTAGACGGCTGTCGGCGTCCCTGTGCCGGTAATCGTGGTGTGGTCGGTGAACGGGTTCGGAGAAGCGTGTAGTCGCGGTAACCGCACGCGGGCCGGCGGGAGTTCCGCGACCCCGACCGGGGCGTTGAGAAAGAGGTGGGCTTTTGCGCCGGTGCCGTCGGAGAGCAGGAACTCGAGGTCGGTCGAGGAGACGTATTCGCAGATGACGGTATCGCCGACAGTAAGGGGGTCGGCGAGTGAGACCCAGCCGCGCAACGGGTTCCAGCAATACTGGCTGTCAGCCAGCGGTGTACCGTTGAGGCGAACATTGGTCCATGTCTGGACCGGGGCGGCCGAGAGGTAAAGGAGATGTCGGGTGTCTGTGGCCACGAACGTGTCCCGGACAGTCTCGACGCCGTCGCCGTCCATGTCCGCGATATCGAGGCCGAGCCCGCCTCCGGGGTTGGACTGCCAGGCAGGGGTGCGCGCGAGGACAGTATCCTGATTTTCGTAGACCGCGCCGTCGCTGCCGTTGTTGACCGCCCAGTCGAGGTCCCCGTCCGCGTCGAGGTCGCCGAACCGTCCGCCGCCGGACTGGGTCGGGTCGGTCGATATCCAGGAAGGCGCGCGTTCGAGCACGCCGTCGCGGTTCATGAAGATGATGTTGGGCTGGTTGTTGATGAACCCGTTCGAGAGCGCGACGTCGAGCCAGCCGTCCCGGTTGAGGTCATGGACCGAGATGAAAGCCCCGGTGTAGGTGCCCGCGTTGACAGTCGAGGTCCAGGTCGCGGTACGTTCGAGCGTGCCGTTGGAATTGGTGTATACCCGGAGCGCGGGGACAGCGGCGTTGATGCCGGTGACCGCCAGGTCAAGGTCACCGTCGTTGTCGACGTCGAGCCAGGCGACCGCGAAGTCGAGGTTGTAGTCAGTGCCGGTCCAGAGCGGCGCCGGGCTGAGGGTGCCGGAGTCGTTGATGAACACGCCCGGGTTGGCGAACATGTCGGCGATGGCAAGGTCGAGGTCACCATCGCTGTCGACGTCGCCCCAGTCGCAGACGGTGCCGCCACCGGAAACGGCGGTCCAGACCGGGTCTTCGGTCAGGGTGCCGCCCTGGTTGGCGTATACTTTGGTGCGGCCGCCGACAAAGGAGTAGCAGGCGATGGCAACGTCGAGGTCGCCGTCGTTGTCGTAATCCCCGACCGCGGGCCAGATGTTGTAGGCGACGTCGTTTGACTGCCAGGACGGTTCGGATTCGACGTCACCTTCGTTGTTTTTGTACAGGTAGCACTTGCCCTGTTCGAGCACGGTGAACACGTCCGGGTAACCGTCGCCCGCGAAGTCGACCAGGATGGCGCCCCAGAGGGAGCCGGTGAATGACGGCGATGACCAGTAGGGGTCCGGATCGAGCGGGATGGTGAACGGGACGAGCGGCGCGGGTCTTGGCGGGGTCCGCTCGCCGTGCGCCCGGGTGACGAGGTCGGCCAGGTTGCCGGCCACGCCGGGCGAAGCAAAGACAAGGGCGATGATGACGCCCGTGAGGACAAAGTTCCGATTCATGACAACTCCTTGCCGCCGGCATCGGTGCCGGGGACAGGTAATGTAAGACGACGGAACGTGGCTGTCAACCGGCCGGTGCAATTACGAATGCCGAATTGCGAATGACGAATGGCGGAATGTCGGACGCCAGTGCTGAATTACGAATGCCGAGTTCGGACCGCGCGCGAAGTCCACGGCGCACTATTGCAGATTGCCGAGTCTATGCCCAACTGCGAGCCACGTGATGTTTCCCGCTGACCACGTTCCGATGCAGACAACCCCGCAGCCTGGTTCTTGCACCCCTTGACGACGCTTGACGGGCGGCTAAACTTGGCTGGCATTCAACAAGAGTGCGAAAGAGAGTAGACAGTGATTCACAAGAAGTTCACAGGCGTCGTCACCAGGGAAGAGAAGTGGTTCGTAGCCCATTGTGTCGAGCTCGGAGTCGTCAGCCAGGGAAAGACGATTGAGCAGGCCCAAGTCAACCTCAAGGAAGCGGTTGAGTTGTACCTCGAGAGCTTCGGGACCGATGACCAGCCGGAAAGCCTCGGCGAGGTAGTTTTCTACCCCCTCGAGGTGGCAGTCAGTGGCTAGACTGCCCACGATATCCGGTAGCCGGTTGATGGCAGCACTCAAGAAAGCGGGTTTTGAGCAAGTCCGGCAGAAGGGCAGTCACGTGAGTTTGCGCAAGGGCAACCACAGAACAGTTGTCCCCCTCCACGACGAACTGGCGAGAGGAACTCTTCTGGGGGTCCTCAAGCAATGTGGCCTGTCAAGAGACGACTTGCCGGGTCTGTTCAAGAGCGGGAAACGGTAACGCCGGCCGTAGAAATCTGATCGGTTGCCTCGATCTCGAGACCGCTACAGTGGGCTGCGTACGCTTTGCCGTGCCGAGTCTTTTCGGTCCTCTTTCTTCTCTTCACTGTGTCCATCCGTGTTTGTCAGTGGTTTTCCTCCTTGTGTGTGTCGCGGTTCCAGGTTTCGCGCTGTGCTTGCCGTGGCAGTCGGTGGCGATAGGATAAGAGGAGTGTGAAGCTGCGCCCACAGGCTGAACGAAAGGAACAATGATGGCTGATTTCAGAGAGGTGCCGGCGAACGCGATACCGGACAACGCAATCAAGCTGATTGGCGATGACTGGATGCTGATTACCGCGGGGACGCTCGATTCTTACAACACGATGACCGCGAGCTGGGGCGCGCTCGGGGTGCTCTGGAGCAAACCGGTGGCGTTCTGTTTCGTCCGGCCGCAGCGCCATACGTACGGGTTCATCGAACGGCACGATACGTTCTCGCTCAGTTTCTTCAGAGAGAGGCACCGGGACGCGCTGACCCTCTGCGGCACGAAGTCTGGGCGGGAGGTGGACAAGGCGAAGGAGACCGGCTTGGTCGCGCTGGCCGGCAACGACGCGACAGTGCATTTCGAGCAGGCGCGGCTGGTGTTTGAATGCCGGAAGCTGTACTTCCAGGACATCGAACCGGACCGGTTCCTGGACCCGGCAATCGACGAGAATTACCCGACCAAAGACTACCACCGGATGTACGTCGGCGAGATTACGCGGTGTTTGCTCCGCTGACACCAAAGGAGCTCCTGGGCCGGAAGCTCGGGCCGCTCGTCGGGGGCAGGGTGCTGGACGTGGCCACCGGCCGGGGCGATTTCGTCCGGATGCTGGCCGAATTCCTGGGCGGGTACGACGAGTTCGTCGGGATTGACATCAAGCAGAAGGCGATCGACGACGCGCGCAAGGCATTCGAGGAGCAGCCGGGCGAGGTCCGGAACACTGGCTTCCGGGTGATGGACGCGGCCGCATTGGAGTACGTTGGTGGCAGCTTCGATACGGTCGCGATATCGAACTCGCTGCACCACATGGCCGACGTCGACCGGGTGCTCGGTGAGATGAAGCGGGTGCTGCGGGCTGGCGGATTGCTGGTCGTGCGCGAGATGTTCCGCGATAACCAGACCGAGACCCAGATGACCCACGTGCTGCTTCATGCCTGGTGGGCGAAGATTAACCAGCGGCAGGGCGAGACCCACAACGAGACTTTCACCCGGCAGGAACTGGTCGCCGTCGTTGACAAGCTCGGGCTTGGTGACACAGATATGTTCGATTTCGCGGATACTGCTTCGGACCCGAAGGATCCGGAGTTGATCGAGTCAGTGATCGACCGCAACCTGAAACTGGTGGAGGGCATTAACAGCCACCCGGACTACGCGAAACTCAAGGCCGAAGGGGAACGGCTGAACCAGCGGTTACAGAACGTCGGGTTCCATTCCGCGACCCAGTTGATGATGCTGGGGCGGAAGCGGTAGTCAGCGGCCGAGGAACGTCTTCAGGAACTCATCGCCGTGCAGTTCTCCGAGCGCACCGGCCCGGACCGATTCCTCGTCGTAGACAGTGACCGGGTCAGGGTCGAAGCCCGGCCCCATGATTGCGACCGGGACCGGGCCGCGGACGTGGTTGCCCTGTTCGACCGGGGTGGAATGGTCGGGCAGGACCGCGACCACGGCGTCGATGCTCTTTTCCTCCAGGCCTTTCATCACGCGGGCGATGAGCCGGGCGTCGAGATATTCGATTGCCCGGATTTTCTTGGCCAGGTCGCGTTCGTGCCCGGCTTCGTCCGACGCCTCGACGTGGACGTAGACAAAGTCGTGGTCCGCGAGCGCGGCCAGGCAGGCGTCGGCCTTGCCTTCGTAGTTGGTGTCGATCAGGCCGGTGGCGCCCTCGACCTTGATGATGTCGAGCCCGGCGTAGATGCCGATGCCGCGGATGAGGTCAACCGCGGATATCACGGCACCGGTGATGTCGTACAGCTCGCGGAAGGTCGCCATCTTCGGTTTGCGGCCCGGAGACCACGGCCAGATGGAATTGGCCGGGTCCTTCCCCGCGGCGCGGCGCTCGACATTGACCGGGTGGTTGTCGAGTAGTTGTTGCGATTTCCCGACAAGCTCATTGAGCAGGTCGGCGGTCGGTCGCGCTTCGACGTTGCGCGGTTGCACCGCGAGGTCGGCGACCCGCTTACCGACGTGGTCGTGGGGCGGGAAGCAGTCGACGTCCGGGGAGCCCTGCTTCAGCACCAGCAGGTGCCGGTAGCTCACGCCCGGGTGGAACTTCACGTCCGGCCCGCCGAGTTCGCGGTCAAGGAAGCGAAGCAGTTCGGTCGCTTCATCGGTCGGGATGTGACCGGCGGAATGGTTCTTGATGCGGCCGTCGTCGATGCAGATGAGGTTGCAGCGCAGGCCGACGTCGGTGTCCGCCAGGTCGATGCCCATGCTCGCGGCTTCGATGACGCCCCGGCCCTGGTAGCACTGGTGCGGGTCGTAGCCGAGCACGGTCAGGTTCGCGACCTCGCTGCCGGGCGGCATATCGTTCTCGACCGTGACGAAGGTGCCGCAGCGGCCGTCCCGGGCGATTCGATCCATCGCCGGCTTGCGGGCGACCTGCAGCGGCGTGCGGTTGCCGAGTTCCTTGACCGGGAAGTCGGACATGCCGTCACCGAGGAAGATGAGGTGATTCACGAGGAAGGGTTTGAGGGTCCCAGGGTTCTAGGGTTCAAGGGTGCTTTCCTCCGAGGCGAGGCTACGCATTCAGGGTTCCAGTGACTGTGTGTGGTTGCTTCATTTGACCCCTTGACCCCTCGAACTCTGGAATCTTTTCCTCAGCCAGTTCCGGAACCACGGGTAGTTCTTCGGGCCGTCCTCGCAGTACTCGGTCTTCGCGTCGAGCCCGACCAGGCTGGGCGGCAGCTCGGGCTCCACTCCCAGCAGGCGCTTGATTTCTTCCGGGAACTTGGCCGGGTGGGCGGTCTCGATTGAGATGCCGAGTTTCGGGCGGTTGCCGTCGGCGAGGTAGCGTTCGAGCGCGGCCCAGCCGACCGCGCCGTGGGGTTCGAGCATCGCGTTGTGCTTCTTCCACGTGTCGGCGATGGTGCGGCGCGTTTCGTCGTCGGTGATGCTGATGCTGTGCATGTCGCCGCGCATCCGGGCGAAGTTCGGCGCCCGGGTCACGTTGCCCTTTTCGTCCATCATCCCGCCGTAGAGCGCGACGACGCGCGGCAGGTTGGACGGGTGGCCGACGTTCATCGCGTTCGAGATGCAGACCCGGGACGGGTCGACCTTTTCGTACTTCTCCTCGGCCAGGAAGCGGGGAAACTCGTCGTTCTCGTTTGTGGCAATGATGAGTTTCTCCGCGGGCAGGCCCGCGCGCCAGGCCAGCAAGCCGCCGCACATGTCGCCGAAGTTGCCGGACGGGACCGAGAATACCGCGTCCTCGCCGTCGGACTGCAGCTTCGCCCAGGCGTAGAAGTAGTACACCGACTGGGGCAGGATCCGGCCGATGTTGATCGAGTTGGCGGAAGAGAACCGGATTGCGGACAGGTCCGGGTCGGCGAATGCCTGTTTGACCAGGGCCTGGCAGTCGTCGAACTTGCCGTCGACGCCGATGACGCGGACGTTGCCGCCGAGGGTGGTCATCTGTTTGCGCTGGCGGTCCGAGACTTCCTTCTTCGGGAACAGCACGACCATGCTGATGCGGTCCATGTTGTGGAACGCGTGGGCGACCGCGCTGCCGGTGTCGCCCGAGGTCGCGGTCAGGATGACCAGTTCGCCGCCTTCCTTCTGCAGGAAGTAGCGGATCATCCGCGCCATCATCCGGGCCGCGAAGTCCTTGAACGACGCGGTCGGCCCGCGGTCGAGCCGCATCAGGTGGCAGTTGTCGTGGACCGGTTCGAGCGGTACTTCGTAGTCGTAGCATTCCTCGCACAGCCGCACCAGTTCCGCGTCCGGGATCAGGCCTTCGGTGTACCGTTTCAGCACCCGGAAGGCAACTTCCGGGTAGGAGTTTTCCCTGAACCCGAGGATTTCCGCACGGGGGATGACCGGGATTTCGGCCGGCATGTACAGGCCCCAGTCCGGCGCCTGGCCGGTCAGGAGCGCGCCGCACAGGTCGACGTCCGGCGACCTGCGCTTCGTGCTGTAGAAAGAAAGGGGCATGTCGCCCGGTTACTTCGCGGCGTGCAGGGCCTGGTCGAGGTCGGCGATGATGTCGTCCGGGTGTTCGCCGCCGACCGAGAGCCGGATGAGGTCGGCCGGGACGCAGGCCATGTCCCGCGACTCTTCGCCCTGCAGCAGGTGAGTCGAGATCGCCGGGATGGTGGCGACGGTCTTGACCCGGCCGAGGTCGGTCGCCCGCCAGACCATCTGCATGTGGTCGAACATGTCCCGGGCGCCCTGGGGTCCGCCTTTGGGCCGGAACGACAGCATGTGGCTGTAACGGTTCACCGGCTTGCCGTACCGGTCGTCGTGCTCGGCGTCCACCAGCCAGAGGTATTTCGACGCGACTTCATACAACGGGTGGCTTTCAAGGCCGAGGTAGTTGACCTGTTCGACCCGTTTGTGGCCTTCGAGGAACCGGGCTACTTTGAGAGTGGTCTGGCTCCACGCGTCAATCCTGGTCCGCAGGGTCCGGACGTCGTTGAGCGTCATCGTGGCCTGGAACGGGTGCAGGCATCCGCCCTGGTCGCGCTGGGGATAGCGTTTGAGGTACAGGGCGAAGTCCGCTTTCATCTCGTCGTTGTCGATATTGGACACAATCGGCTTGCGGCAGATGACCGCACCCGCAAGCCCGGTGCCGGACGAACTCATCACTTTGGTCAGCGACTGGATGACGACATCGGCGCCGTGGCAGATTGGCCGCATCAGGGCCGGGGAGGCGATGGTCGAGTCGACCACGAACGGGATGCCGTGTTCATGCGCCAGGTCGATTACCTTCGCGAGGTCGAAGAACGCGAGCCCCGGGTTGGACGGCAGCTCGCCGTAGAGGAACCGGGTGTTCTTGTCGATTTTCGACTTCCACTCGTCGATGTTGTTGGAGTCGACAATCCAGCGCAGGTCGATGCCGCGTTCTTTGGCTTTGCGCGTGCCGAATTGCTCGAAGGTACCGCCGTACACCTGGCAGGTGGCGACGAAGTTGGGCGGCTTATCGCCCTGTTTGACCAGCAGGGTGTCGGTGACGTTCTCGATTGCCGCCATGCCGGAGGAGTAGGAGCAGGCGCTGGTTTCGCACCCGGACCCGTAGCCATCAAGCAGGGCGAGTACGTCTTCGAGATACCCGAGTGTGGGGTTGTGGATGCGCGTGTAACACCAGGTTGGAATCCGGTAGGAGAGGGCGGCTTCCATTTCGTCCGAGTCCCGGTAGGCCTGGGCCGCGGCCAGGAAAGTCGGCTCCATGGTCGAGCCCTGGTTGTTGTCCATCGCTTCCTTCACCGTGTACAGGCCGTGGACCGCGACGGTGTCGAACCGGAGTTTCCGGGCGCGTTCGAAGTTGCGTTTCCGCTCCGCCAGGAACTTGTCCGCCAGTTCGATGTACTTCCTGATGCCTTCGTTGTGGGAAGGCTCACAACTGCTGCTCATCGTTTCCTCCAGACCAGGTATTACAATCCTCGTTGGCCATGCGGTGCTTACCGGTTCCGACCCTCCCGGGTTTGCGGTCACCCCCGCTCAATCTATTCCAACCGGTCGCGAAGTCAACAGGAAGTGAACCGCCAGGACCGCCAAGGAAACGGTGAATGCCGAGTGTCGAATTCCGAATCGGGATGCACCTGTAAGAAAGCCGGGCGTGGGGTGAGCCACGCCCGGCTTCGGTGTTTCGGTTTCGGGTCAGGTCCGGCGGGAGTGAGCGATAAGCTCGGCGAGGATTCCGAACCCGACCAGCGCGGCAAACAGCCAGACCAGCCAGCCGATTACCGGTATCGCGCAGAATGCGTAGACGAGGATGATACCGACCGGCGCGAACAACCAGATGCTCGCGCTGCGGCCGCCGAACAGGCGGAACAGCCAGCGACCGAGGAACATGCCGGCCAGGATCTTGCTCAGGTAGAGGAAGAGCAGGTAGACGACACCGGTGATGAGCGCGGATGGTATGCCGACGATGGTGAAGAGCGCAATTGTGGCCGCGGTCGGCGCGGCAAGCAGGAGGATGGCACCGAACCCGACCGTGCGTCCGAAGCGGGCGGTGCAGGCTTCGAGAGCGCGCAGCAGCGCGTGTTTCCAGATGGCGATGAGGAGGAAGCCGACCGCGAGCGCGCCGAGTACGGACAGGAGCGCGAAGGGCAGGATGAAGCTGGCGAACAGGCGGCCGGGTCGCGGCCGAAACGACTTGATTTCTTCAATCTCATCGTGGACCCGCTGTGTGAACTCGACGTCGCCGAACACCGCGTCCGGGTTGCCGAGGTCGAGTTCTTTCTTCGCCGTGTAGCGCAGGCTTCCGAAGACGCGCGCGTCCTCGGTCAAGATTATCTGCTCATCGACTTCGGCGACCAGGTCGCCGTCGATGGTCCCGGAGACGACGACGTTGCCGCCCGTGACCCTGACGTCACCGTGGACCGTGCCGGCGATGTTGAGCGTGCCGGTGCCGACGACTATGTCGCCCACGACCACGCCGTCGCGTTCGATTGTGAGCGTGCCACAACCCGCCAGCACGTCACGCGCCACCCGGCCGGAGATGCTGACCGACGTGGCGCCGACGCGGACCGTGCCCGCCACCGAATCGCTGATGGTGAGGTTCATACACCCGGCGAGGATGTCGCCACCGACCGGCGCCGAAAGGTCGGCGGTCTGGCACCCGAGGTAGATGTTGTGCGCGACCGGGCCGGCGATGGTGGCGGTCTGGCACCCGGCGAGAACGCTGCCCTCAACCGACCCGTCGATGCGCAGCGCGCTGCCGCCGAAGTAGATATCCCCGGGTTCGGTTTCTTCGGCCGGCAGGGTGAAGCTGGCGTCGGCCTCAAACCGGGCCGCACCGGCCGGGACCGCCAGCAGGCAGAGCAGTGCGGTTGTGAGGAACAAACGGTGTTTCATATCAGTCCCCGTCTTCCAGGTCTTTCATCTCTTCCTTGACCCGCTCTTCGACCCGGCGGCCGAGTTCATCCCACTCGTTTTCTGAAACGGTGTCCACCCGGTCGGCGAACGCAGCCTTGAGTCCTTCCCGGACCCCGCGCTCGACCCGGCGCGCAATCCGCTCCGGGTCCGGGCCGCGCCGGATGACCTTGACCTTGCGCTTGCGGTGGGTGCCCGCGCGGATTCCGCCGCCGAGCGATATCATGCAGCCGAGGATGAATCCGATGTTGTACCAGAACCCGACGTTGTTCGATTCGTAGATGCCGACGTCGTTGGTGAACCAGGTGACGACGAAGGTGACAATGATGATAATGCCGTGCCAGAGCCCGGCCCAGAACCCGGCAGGGCTGTCGACCGCCGCCCAGCGGTCGTTGCCGGGGGCACAACCTCCGACTACCCGCAGGACAAGGACCAGAGCTACGAGCGCTACCGTGATGCGGCGAGTCATGAGCAAACCTCCTTTTGGTCGATATCGGCACGACCTGCTCGAATAATGTAGTGCCGGGGCGGGATGCGGTCAAGTGTCGGTGTGGGTCCGGCCGGCCCGGGCGTCGCCAGCGTGCTGTCTTGATTTCCGGACAATTCACACTACAGTTAGGGCCATGGAAGAGAAAAGCGCGGACGGCAGTCGACGTCGAGGGCGGCGCGGCGGTCGCGGACGGCGTGGCCCGCGACCCAGGCCGCCGGAGGAATCTAGGAGCGAGCAGCCGCAGGCCGGGGAAGGTCCGGTAACGGACCGGTCTGCGCAGGGCGACAAACCGGCACAGGACAGTGGGCGGCCGGAGCCGGAGCGCAAACCGACTTCGGGTTCCGGGCGGTCGCGGCGCGGTGGTCGAGGGCGGCGTGGCCCGCGGACCCGGCAGCCGGATAAACCCCAACCCGACCAGGTGCAGGGCGAGCCCGGCAACAAACCGGAGGCTGTCAGCCGGGAACCCGTTGACAAGCCGGTTCCTGATGCCGGGAGCCCGAACCCGGAGCGCACGTCGACGCCAGGTTCCGACCGGCCACGACGCAGCAGTCGAGGGCGGCGCGGGCCACGGACCAGGCAGCCGGGCCGGGCCCGGGCCGGTCAATCACCGGCAGGGGTTGCCGACAAGCCGACGACCGCCGAGCCGGAGCAGCCAAAGAAAGACACCGGCAGCGAGGCTCCAAAGCTGACGTGTGACACCATGCTCGGCAAGCTGGGTCGTGAATTGCGGATGTTGGGGATGGATGTCGAGCAGAAGCGTGGCTGGGGCAGTACCCGTGGATATCGGCAGGCCCGGTCGCGCGAACGTGTTTTCCTGACCCGCAATACCGAGCTCAGGGAACAACCCGGCGTGCTGTTCATCGACAGCGAGAAGCCGGACGAACAACTGGTTCAGGTCCGGCGCGAGTACAATCTTTCGCCGGAGCCGGACAAAGACAAGGCGCTGAACCGGTGCCTGCAGTGCAATGTTGCGCTGGAGAAGATATCCAGGGACCAGGCCCGGCCGTCAATACCGTTTTTCATCTACCAGATACACCATGAATTCAGCCGCTGCCCCAAGTGCAAGCGGGTTTTCTGGCCAGGCAGTCACGCAAAGGGAATGGTCCGGCGGATAGGCGCCGGTCGGTCTCCCACGCGCCGCAGCAGGCAGGCGCAGTAACCATCCACAGGAGGTAAGCAGCATGGCGGTCATTCTGGACGGCAGTAACCTGAAGATTGAGGATCTTGTCAAGGTGGCGTTCGGCGAGAAAGTCGAGCTTGCCGAGCAGGCCCGCGAGCGGATTAATCGGTGCCGCGCGTTCGTCGAGGAGAAGATTGCCGAGCAGGCGGTGATGTACGGTATCACAACCGGCATCGGCGAACTGAGCGAAGTGGTGCTGCCGGCCGACCAGATCAAGGATTTCCAACGCTACCTGGTATACAGCCACTCGGCCGGCTGCGGCAAGCCGCTACCCGGCGAGGTTGTGCGCGCGGCGATGTGCTCGCGGATCAACATCCTGTCCAAGGGACACTCGGGTATCCGGCTCCTGCTGGTCGAGACGCTGGTCGCGATGTTGAACAAAGGCGTCACGCCGGTTGTGTTCGACAAGGGGTCGGTCGGCGCGTGCGGCGACCTGTCGCCGATGAGCCAGATGGCGCTTGTGCTGCTGGGCGAGGGCGAAGCGTACTTTGACGGCGCGCGGATGCCGGGCAAGGAGGCGATGGAGAAGGCCGGTATCAGCGTTGTCGAGTTTGAGGCGCGCGACGGCTTGGCGACAATCAACGGTTCGAACATGACCGCCGGCTTCGGTTCGCTGCTGCTCGAAGAGGCCGACCGGTTCCTGCGGACGACCGAGGTCGCGACCGCGATCACGCTCGAAGTGCTGAACGCGAACATGATGGCCTATGACGAGCGGATTCACAAGGTGCGCGGCTACCCGGGCGCGGTCAGTTGCGCGGCCAATATCCGCCGGCTGACGGAGGGCTCCGGCATGCTCGACCAGCCGGGCAAGAAGGTGCAGGACGCGTACAGCCTGCGTTCGACGCCGCAGGTGGTCGGCGCGGTCAAGGACGCGATGAAGTGGGCGCGCCGGATGTTCGAGATTGAGCTCAATGGCGTGGGCGACAACCCGGTGTTCTTCCCGGAGGACAAGGTGTACCTGACCGGGGCTAATTTCCAGGGCACGCCGCTGGGCATGCCGCTTGATATGCTCGGTTCAGGCATCACCACGATCGCGGTCCTGTGCGAGCGCCGAACCAACCGGCTGATGAACCGGAACCTGTCCTGCGGTCTACCGGCATTCCTGACCAAGGGCGCGGGTATGTTTTCCGGCCTGATGCTGACCCAGTACACGCAGGGGATGATGATCTGCGAGAGCCGGATACTGTCGGCCCCGGCTTCAGTCGGGTCGATTCCCGCGGCCGCGGACCAGGAGGACTTCGTTTCGATGGCGTTCACCGCCGCGCTCAAGGCCCGCCAGATACTCGATAACGCCTGGTACGTGGTGGCAATCGAGCTGATGGCCGGGGCGCAGGCGGTCGAATTCCGTCGGCCGCTGGAGCTCGCCAAGGGCACGCAGGCCGCGTACGACGTCATCCGCAGGCACGTCGCGCCGATGAAAGAAGACCGGCCGGTGCAGTATGACATCAACCGCTTGGGCGAGGTGGTTCGGTCCAACGAACTGCTCGGCGCGGTCGAGCAGGCGGTCGGCGCACTCGAGTCCTAGAGAACGGGTCCAAGGGGCCGAGGGTGAGGATGAGGACCGCATGCTGATCAAGCGGCTCGGTGACTGTCGCGAGCTGACCGTGGGTGACGGCACGCGGCTGCGCGAATTGCTCCACCCGGAACGGGACCCGGTCGAGTGCCGGTATTCGCTGGCGATTGCGTGGATTGATCCGGGTTGCTCATCCCTTCCCCACCGGCTGAAGCAGACCGAGGTGTATTACCTGGTTCGCGGCGCCGGGGTCATGCACGTTGCCGACGATGTGAAGCGAAGCGGAACCTCACCGCCGAGGGAAGAAGTGCGGCGTGTGTCCGCCGGCGACGTGGTGTACATACCCGCGGGCGCGCTGCAGTGGCTGGAGAACGACGGCGGTGAGGTAATCGAGTTCGCGTGTATCGTGGACCCGGCGTGGACCGCTGAGGGCGAAGAAGTGCCCTGACGCACGAAGCCGATTCCGGGATACGGTCCCAATGCCGAGGACGGACCGGGTCATGTCCCCACCGAAAGAGAGAGCCCCGATTGCTCGGGGCTCTCTCGGTGTGGGGTCCTCTCTCGGAACCCGAATCAGCTAGTGACTTATCACCACCTTGCGTACTGTCGGCAGGCCGTCGATGGTGACCCGTACGAAGTACGTCCCGGCCGGCAGTTCCGCGACGTTGAACCGCGCCCGGCTGCGCGGCATCACGATGCGTTGTGCAAGCACGGTGCCGAGTGGCGACAGCAGTTCCACCTGCGCCGGCGCACCGGTTGCCCCGGCAAACAGGCTCAACTCGTTGCGAGCCGGACAGGGGCCGACCAGGAAGGCGGGCTTCCCGGTTCGGGTCGTGCCGTCGGTGGCGACGCCGTCCCGCCGGGGACGCAGGCCGCAGAACGCCATGGTGTCGGGCGTGTAGACCCAGAACTCGTTGGTTTTGTTGCCCTTCAGCGCCCAGATACGATTGCCCAGCCAGCAGAGTGAGCCACCGTGTTTCACGCGCCGTCGACTCGGGCCGTGGGGCAGAGACTCAAGCTCGACCCACCGGTCGACGGTGTCGACATAGGCGAAGAAGAACGGCCGGTTGCCGCCGGAGAATGCGTAGACGGTGGCATTGTGGTCCCAGGTGAGGTCGCAGCCGTCCTTGGCCTTGCAGCGCTTGCCGCTGGCCCCGTAGCGCGGGAGCGGGTCGAGCGGTGTCCAGTCATCGGTCGCGATATCGTACCGGTAGAACTCGCCGTAGCGGCCCTTGATGCCGAACAGGTACCCGGCCCGGCCGTTGCACAGGGCCGAACCTTTCTTGAAGTCCTTGCCTGACGGCCCGGCTGGCGCGTCACCCAGCCGGGTCCAGGAGTTCGTTTCCACCGAGTAGCGGTAGAACTCGCGAGTCTTGGACGCCCTGAGACAGTAGATGTCGGCGGAATCGTTGGGGTGGACCACGTATGCCAGGCCGGTGCCGTACTTCAGCTTGCGCCTGCCCATGGGCAGGTCGGTCATCTGTTCCCAGTTGTCTTCGCGCGTGTCGTAGCGCCAGAACTCTCGCGTCTTGTTGCCCTTGAGCGCGTACAGGTATCGGTCACCATCCGCACAGATGTCAGCAGCCTTCTTGACCAGTCTGCCGGACGGCCCGAGCGGCATTTCGGTGAGCGTGGTCCAGTTCCTGGTGGTGACGTTGTAGGAGTAGAAGGCGTTGGTCTTGTAGCCCTTGAGCGCGTAGAGACGGGCGGTGTCGCTTTCGATGCCGGTGAGACAGCCGCCGTGTTTGACCGGTTTCAGGCCCCACGGCAGGTCGGCCATGATGTTCCAGCCGAGCGCGCCGGGTGTGCAAACCACCCGGGCGGAAGCCGAGTCGTTGGACGGGGTGACGTCGCCGGGCAGCGAAGTGAAACCGGTCAGCCGGTAGTAGCCGATGCTTGCGATCCAGCCCGGGAAGCTCCGGCTGACTTGCGCGCCGCCCGCGAGGTTGTTGACCCAGACCGAGTCGTCGTAGATGGTGGTTCCGCTGACCGTGTCCACGATGACCATGTGGGCCCAGAAGCTCTCCGGCTCCTCGCCGTAGTTGACCATCCGGGCGACCGGCGAGATCGGGATCGGGCGCATGGCGCCGACCGGGGATATGATTGCGCTGACCCCGACGTCGTGGCTGTACACGGTGCAGGAGGCAGACGCGGTGTCGTTGATCGGGTTGGCATCGCCCGGGCACGCGGTTGAACACCGGACCGTATACAGGCCGGGCGTGGCCGCGGTCCAGATACCGAACGCGATGTCCCGGGTGGAGTCGCTGGGCAGGTTGAGCACGTCGACCGAATCGGCAAACACGACCGTATTACCTTCGTCGAAGATGTTCAGCCAGGCGTAGAAGGAACGAGGGAATGGAGAGTAGTTCGCGACCCGTGCGACGGCAGTTACCGTATCCGGACCCATGCCTGATGGCGGGGAGATGATTCCAATAACGGCGACGTCGGTGCCGGCAACGCTGACGCTCGAGTACTGCAGGTTGTTATCCGGTTGGTCGTCGCCGACCAGCTCGGTTGAGCAGCGGGTCATGAAAACACCGACCTGTCCTGCGGTCCACTGGTCGAAGGAGACTATCGAATCATGTCCGGCGCCAAGCGTCAGGCTGCGGGACGAAGTGTAGCCGTCATTGATGGTGTAGCCAACGCTGAACGTCTCCGGTTCGGTGCCCCGGTTCGCGACCCGGGCCTGCGGCGTGACCACCGCGCCGGAGTCGAGGAGCCCGACCGGCGCGACGATGGTCAGGACCGCGGCGTCGTGGACGCGGATTGTGACCGGGCCGGTGACGACGTTGTTGCCCGGGTCGACGTCGTTCGACACCCAGGTGGAGCACGTGACCGTGTGGTTGCCGCGGACCATGCCGATGGTCCAGTTGGTCATGGTGACCGTGTCGACGGCGCCGGCATTCATCGAGATGATACGTTGCTGGTCGTACTGCCAGCCGATGGTGACGCGAACCCCGATGTTGGCCGCGACCGAGCCGTTGTTGCCGATAACGACGCGGACCGGGACCGTGGTCGCGGTGTCGACCGGGCCGACGGGCACGATGATGGAGTAGGCGGCTGCATCGCGGACGCGGACCAGGCAGCTACCGGTAGCCCGGTCGTTGGCGTTGAACACGTCACCGGCAAGCCGGGTTGAGCACGCGGTCGAGTAGGAGCCGCGCGGGCCGATGGTCCAGTTGGCGAAGCTTACGGTTCGTTCGGTGCCGGGCGTGAGGTTGGATACCATCGCGGTATCTGACCAAGTGGAGGGACCGGTGATGCTGAACACGACCGGGAAAGATTCGGTTATGTTGCCGTTGTTGTGGACCCGGGCCTGGACCGAGCGCGTCGCCGCCGAGTCGAAGGTGCCGGCGGGTGAGGTTATCTGGGTTACGCGAACGTCGTGCACGCCGACGTGCGTGGTGTCAAGCACACGGTTGTTCCCGGGGTTCATATCACCCGCAATCTCGGTTGAACATGTGAGTACGTGCTGGCCACGGATGGTCGCATGCCAGTTCGGGAAGATAAGCGTATCGGTGGCCGGGCCCGGACTCATTGTGTGGGTCCGGGTCTGGTTGTAGCCCGCAGTCGGAATGCGCAACCTGGTTGTGAACGTCTCGCCGGTATTGCCGTAGTTGGCGACAGTCACGACCGGGGTGACGATTACGCCGGAGTCAACCAGGACCGGTACGTCAATGGCAACCGCGGCGATATCACGGTAGCGAACCGTAACGGTACCGACTACGCGGTCATTGGCCGGGTTGTTGTCGCCGGGGAGGCGGGTGGTGCAGGCGGTGGCGTAGACGCCGGGGACCGCGGTCCAGTTGGCGAAGAGGACAGTGTTCGTGTCGCCACCGGCGAGGTTCGCGATGGTGACCGTGTCGGCGTAGACGGAGCCGATGCGGTAGATAACCGGGATGTTCGTTTCCGCGGCCGAACCGAAGTTCCGCACCCGGGCCTGCGGGGTAACAATCGCGCCCGAGTCGACGATGCCGACGGGTGCGTTGATGACATCGACGCCGACGTCGTGAGCAACGACGATTACCTGGCACGAATCCTCGTCAGGCAGGTAGCTGGTCCGGGTCGCGGTCAGGTGCATGTAGCCGATGGTGGTCGGGTTGATGCTGAGCGTGACCTGGCCGGAGGAGTTCGTATGGCCACGTGCGTAGACTTCGGCGCCCTTGCGCGCGCAGACCAGCGCGTGGTCGACCGCGCCACCGGATGTAACGGTGACGGTGAAGTTCTGGCTGCCGGTCGAAATCGGGTCGGTGTAGCTCATCGAGAGAGTGGTCGGCACGTCGCGGTACATCGACAGCAGCGGGTCGCCGAAGAGGTTGAGTTCGTAGTAGCACCAGCGCCATACCTGCTGGTTCATTGCGCTGGTGCGATAGATTTCCTTGGATCCGGCGTGGACCTGTCCGATCGGCAGGGAGTCGTGGGTGAAGAAATAGTCGTAGAAGCGGATGTCGAGTTTCTCGGATGGACCCATGTTGGGCGGCTGGCCCCAGCCGTAGCGGGAGTTCATGATCACGCCGATGCTGCCGCCGGTGGCGCAGTTGTGCGCAACCTCGGCGAGACAGTCGGAGGCTTCGAAATTGCCCGGGATGCAGGCGATGGAATTGATCAGGTTGACCCTGTTGCCGTTGGTGTGGGTGTTCGCGACCGAGGTGCCGTAGAACTGGGTGCTGCCGTTGTAGATGCCGGAGGCGTTGCCGTGGCCGACCATGTGGGAAAACTGGAACCCGTGGTTGAGCGAGTCGCGCACGCCGGTGGTGTTCGTCGGGCTGTGGTAGTGGACGTCGGTCCAGCCGGCCGGGGTGATGTTCGCAATCGAGTCGTTCGACTGCTGGTGGTTGTACCCGGTCCAGAGGAGGGCGTCGACGAGAAGGATGCGACGAAGGTAATCGGTCGGCGGGTTCTTCTCGTGGGTCAGCACCTTCCGCACGAAGGTCGAAACCTGGGTTACGTTGTCGACCGACGCGCGGCCGACGTACAGGTCATAGTACAGGTCGACCGTGTCCTGGCCGGCTTCGCCGAATATGTTGTCGTTGTCGCCGTCCCAGGACCCCTGCAGGTCGACGTAATACAGGTCGCACGGGCTGTTGCCGGTGGAGCCGCTGAGCACGGCGCGGGCGCG
>CBDUZK010000021.1:0-19420 GCA_965371675.1 uncultured bacterium
CATTGTGGGGCACGGTGGTCCCCGCGATGATATACCCGCCGTCTGAGGTCTGCCGGACCGAGTTGCCCCAGTCGTTGCCGCTGCCGCCGAAGGTTTTGGACCAGACTTCGTTGCCAGAGGCGTCGGTCTTGATGAGGTAGACATCGGAGTAGCTCGCGCCGTAGGACCCGGTGATGATATACCCTCCGTCCGTGGTTTGCTGGACCGAGTAGCCATCGTCGAAACGGCTGCCGCCGAAGGTCTTGGACCAGACTTCGTTGCCAGAGGCGTCGGTCTTGACGAGGTAGACATCCCAGTAGCCTGCGCCGTAGGAGTCGGTATGGCCCGCGATGACATATCCGCCGTCCGTGGTCTGCTGGACCGAGTGGCCCATGTCCTCGCGGCTACCGCCAAAGGTTTTGGTCCAGACCGTATTGCCCGAGGTGTCGGTCCTAATGAGATAGACATCGCCCCCGCCGGTGCCGAAGGACCAAGTGACGCCGGCGATGACGTAGCCACCATCCGTGGTCAGTGCCACCGAGTAGCCGTGGTCGGTGTACCTGCCGCCGTAGGTGCGCTGGAAGGTTGTCTGCGCGGTGAGTGGCGCGGCGAGGACAAACAGCGTTGCGGCTAACAGGCCTAGCGGCGATACTCTCCTCATGCGGTTAGTCTGGTTCAGGAACGCTCGGATGTCAAACGGTTTGCGGGTAGCGAACGGACCGGCATCCGAAGTGCACAGACGACACGGGCGCTGAAGGTGACCTGTCGCATGTCGGACTTGCCGGTTGACGTGGGGTCATCCGGTGATATGTTGAGATGTCGTATGACTCCAGGTTTCATTGTCGACGGGTACAACCTGCTGCACTGTTTTCCGGGTCTGGGCCGGATGGCGGACCAGGACCTGGAGCGGGCGCGGAGTGCGTTGGTGAGCCGGCTGGCCGTGTTCCGGGGCCGGAAGCGAATCCGGGTGGTGGTGGTGTTCGACGGCGGGGCGGAGGGTGAGCCGGTTCGATCCCAATCCCGGGGCATCGAGATCATCTTCGCCCGTCAGCAGAGCGCGGATGCGAGAATCGTGAAGATGGTGCGGGCGCTGAGGCATCCGAAGGCCTGGACCGTGGTGAGTTCGGACCGCTGGGTGAAGGAGCATGCGGGCACGTATGGCGTGGCAGTCATGAACTCGGGCGCGTTTGTCGAACTTGTGCCGGCCGGTCCGGGTCCTGGTGCCGGTTCGGAGCCGGACAAGCCGGAGATGAAATCCGGAGATGTTACTGAGTGGGAGGAGTATTTCCGCAAGGGGAAGCGGGGGACGACGTCGTGACCGGGCGACTGAATACCGGTTTCGTCCTGCTGACGATGATCGTGCTCTCGACCGCCTGCGCGGCGGACGTCCAGCTCGGCGTAGCGCTCGAGGACAGCAACCGGGTCGAGGTTTCGCTGTGGCATGCCGGCCAGCTCGCGGTCGGTTCAATCCTGCTCTACCGCAGCACTTCGCCGCTTGATGGGGACATCGATACGGTCGCGAGCCCGGTGACGGTGCTTCGATTTCCGGTCGGTGACGCGGACGCGGTGCTGGTTGACTCGATGTTCGCGCACAACGTTACGTACTACTACCGGGCCCAGGTGCGGCGCAAGCTGCTCGGAGACGTCTGGAGCAACGTCGATTCAGTCCATGTGCCGGACGTCAGGATTGGTCGGATTACCGGTTCGAGCCTGCTGATTGACAAGCTGCACTATTTCCTTGAGGTCCGGGACGGCGGGCGGATGAAGAAGCGTTACCCGGTCGCGCTCGGGTCGAAACCGCGCAATCGGAAACTGCACATGGACCGCGCCTCCACACCGGAGGGTATCTACCGGATTCACACCGAGCAGCCCGAGGCGACGTTCTACAAGGCGTTTGACATCGACTATCCGAACGAGGTCGACCGGGCGCGATACCGGTGCGCCCGGGAGCTCGGGTTGCTGCCGCGGCGCGACGGCGATAACCCGGCAATCGGTGGTGAAATCCAGATACACGGAGAGGGAATCGGCACCAACTGGACCTGGGGTTGCATCGCCCTGCGCAACAGCGATATTGACGAGCTGTTCGAGCACGACCGGGTGGGGAAGGGGATGCCGGTTCACATCGTGGGCCGCGAGCTCACGCGGGCCGACATCCAGTCGATCGAGGACTACCGGACCGAGCCCGAATCGAAGCGGATGCAGCGGCGGCTGAAGAGCCTCGGCTACTACGAGGGCAAGCCGGACGGTGTGATTGGAGCCGGGACGCGGCGAGCGCTCGGTCGGTACCAGCACGACCGTGGATTACCGATTACCTGTGACCTCGACGCGCGCACGATTGCTCTCCTGCGTTCCGAGCCCTGATTGCGGTCGGCATCCGTGGCGGGTTTCGCTTCCGGTGCATTGACATCGAGGGCGGCGCTGCTAACATGTCGGCCTGGCTTTCGGGCCGGCCCCGGGCTGATTCCCAGGACAACGTAGAGACCAGACAATTGACGAAGAACGGACGCCACAGAAGCGTCCGGATAAGAACGGAGGTAGTATGGCTGAAGTGTGTTTCGACCTCGCCGGCCAGGTGCTGGAGATCCGCTGGCACGGTCGCGGCGGGCAGGGTGCCAAGACCGCCGCGCTTCTTTTTGCCGAGTCCGCGCTCGACACCGGGATGTACATCCAGGCGTTCCCGGAGTACGGACCCGAGCGGATGGGCGCACCGGTGGCCGCGTTCAACCGGCTCTCGGACAAGCCGATCCGGTCGCACGCCGCGGTGAGGGAGCCACGGGTCGTCATCGTGCTGGACCCGTCGTTGATCGAACCGGCAAACGTGGTCCAGGGATTGCAAGAGGATGGCATCCTGCTGGTGAACACGACCGAGGATCCGGCCGAATTGAGGAAGCGAATCGGGCTGGGCGATAAGGTGCAGATGTACGCCGTCGATGCCTCCAAGATCGCGCTCGAACTCGTGGGCAAGGACGTGCCTAACATGCCGATGCTCGGAGCGCTCGTCAAGGTCACCGGTGTGTTGAAGTTCGAGCCGATGATGAAGGCGATCAAGGCCAAACTGACGAGCAAGTTCCGCGGCGGCAAAGAGAAGTACGTCGAGCCGAACCTGAAGTGCATCCGTCGGGCGTACGAAGAAGTGAGGTGCTAGCATGGCTGAGTTGAAGAGCTGGAAGGAACTGCCTTGCGGAGCGATCATTGAGGATACGCAGGCGGTCCTGGACAACAAGACCGGCGCCTGGCGTGCGATGCGACCGATCTGGGACGAAGAGAAGTGCATCAGTTGCCTGGCCTGCTGGATCTACTGTCCGGAGGCATCGATCATCGTAGAGGACGGGAAGATGACGGGGATTGACTACGATTATTGTAAGGGCTGCGGCATCTGCGCACAGGTCTGTCCGTCCAAGGTCCATGCCATCGACATGGAGAAGGAGCGGAAATGATCCTCGCGAAGACCGGTAATGAGGCGATGGCGTACGCGATGAAGCAGATCAACCCGGATGTCGTCGCTGCCTACCCGATTACACCCTCGACCGAGATTGTCCAGATATTCTCGAACTATGTGCATGACGGGCTGGTCGATACCGAATTTGTCGCGGTGGAGAGTGAGCATTCGGCAATGAGCGCCTGCATCGGGTCGGCCGCTTCCGGGTGCCGGACGATGACGGCGACCGCGTCCCAGGGCATCGCACTGATGCACGAGATGCTGTTCATCGCCGGTGGGCTGCGGCTGCCGATCGTGGTGCCGATTGCATCCCGTTCGCTGTCTTCGCCGCTGAACATCCATGCCGACCATTCCGATTCGCTTGCTTCCCGGGATTCGGGCTGGATGCAGTTCTTCTGCGAGACGGTCGAGGAAGGGTACGATTCGCTGATCATGGCGGTGAAGATGGCGGAGCGGACCAGTCTGCCCGCCATCGTCGCTATCGACGGGTTCATCCTGTCGCACTGCATGGAGCGTCTCGTGACGTACGAGGACCAGAAGGTGCGCGACTGGCTCGGGCCCTACAAGCCCAACTGGAACCTGTTGAACCTGGAGAAGCCGATTCTCGTCGGGCCGGCGACCCTGCAGGATTACTACTACGAGTTCAAACGCACCCAGATCGAGGGCATGAGGAACGCGCTTCCGATTGTGGAAGAGGTCATGGAGGACTTCCGGAAGGAGTTCGGTCGCGGGTACGGCGTGCTCGATGAGTACAGGTGTGAGGACGCCGAGGCGGTCGTGTTGCTGATGGGGTCGGCCTGCGGCGACGTCCGGGTCGCGGTCGACATGCTGCGCGAGCAGGGCAAGAAGGTCGGCATGGTCAAGCTGCGGGTATTCCGGCCCTTGCCCCACAAGTTGCTCCGTGAGACGCTGGGCCGGTTCAAGAACGTCGGCGTGCTCGACCGGGCGGATTCGGTGAACTCATTCACCGGCATCCTCTACAACGAGCTGGCAGCGTCGCTCTATGATGCGCCCCAGCGGCCGAACCTGCTATCGTACGTGTTCGGTCTCGGCGGCAAAGAGTTCAAGCCCGAGGACGCGGCAGCGATTCTCGAACAGGTGCTGACTGGCAGCAAGGATGAGACCGTGACCTACGTGGGAGTGAGGTAAGCATGGCAAGGCTCAAGGAACTCTGTAAGAAGCCGGAGTTGTTCTCAAGAGGACACCGGGCGTGCGCCGGCTGCGGCGAGGCGCTGGCGGTGCGGCAGATCCTGCTCGCGGTCAACGAGCCGGTCGTCACAATCATGCCGACCGGTTGCCTGGAGATATTCTCGTCGATCTACCCGCACAGCGCGTGGCAGGTGCCGATGATCCATACCGCGTTTGAGACGTCGGCGTCCACCGCGTCCGGGGTCGAGGCCGCCTACCGGTTTCACAAGAAGATGGGTCGGATCAAGGATGATATCAAGTTCATTGCCTTTGGCGGTGACGGTGCGACTTATGATATCGGCTTCGGAGCCCTGTCCGGTGCGGTCGAGCGCGGGCACAAGTTCCTGTACGTGTGCACCGACAACGGGGCGTACATGAACACCGGGATCCAGCGGTCATCGGCCACGCCGTACGGCGCGCACACGACCACTTCGCCGGCAGGCAGCAAGATCCCGGGCAAGCGGCAGCATCGTAAGGACATCGTGGAAATCATGATCGCCCACAACATCGCGTACGCGGGCCAGGCCACGATTGCGCTCTGGAATGACCTGGTGACCAAGGTCCAAAAGGCGCTGGCCGCGGACGGGCCGAGTTTCCTCAACGTGCTCGTGCCCTGCCCGCTTGGCTGGGGCTACCCGGGCGCGGATACCGTCAAGCTGGCGCAACTCGCGGCCGATACCTGTTTCTGGCCGGTCTACGAGTTCGAGAATGGCAAGTACAGGATCAACCACGAGCCGAAGGAAAAGCTGCCGGTCGAGGAGTTCCTCAAGCCGCAGGGACGTTTCCGGCACCTGTTCAAGGACGAGCAGGGCAAGGAGATCATTGCCGAAATCCAGCGCCACACGGACGAAAAGTGGGCGCTGCTGCACAAGAAGCAGACGGACTAGGTTCGCGTATGTGTGAAGCCGGCCCGGATCGACGGGCCGGCTTCCGTCTTGAGACGGTCCGAGTCGATTCAGGGCGTGCTTGACAGTCATCTGGTTCATCTCTAACATGTCGTGTGTCTGATGCAGTTCGGGTTACGCACAGGCCTGCCGTCCGGCAGGCAAGGACGTCCCGGAGAGTGATATGAGCCATTGCATCCGCGTCGCCAAGTTCGGAGATCGCTGGCAGTTCGTAGCACCCGAGGAGTCCGACGAAGAGCTGGATGGTGTCCGCCTTGTGACCGAGGCGCCCGAGTTTCTTGGCCTGCTCAATCCGGACCAGGGCATGCCGAGAGCGGCGATTGTGGCGCCCAATTCCGCTTCCGGTCGCGTAATGCTGGCGGTCGACGAGAAGGGCGGAATCCGCATTGTCGTCTGCCCGGAGAAGGGTGGCGAGGCCGAACTGGCGGGCTTGATCGGGGACGTGCTGGCCACCAGTGGTCGGTTCTGGCATCAGCCGTACAAGGCGATTGCCGAGCCGTTTGAGAAGTACCTGGGTGTGCCGCTGGCGAACTGGATCGGGGATCGGGTCGGCAAGGGCTGGACCAAGGACGCCTTCAAGACGGGTGTTGAGCAGAGCCTGCAGGCAGGCAGATTCCCGGTGACCATGCTTGTGCGGAAGCCTGACAAGACGATCAAGGACATGCTCAGCTACCTGAGCAACATGAACCTGTCAGTTGCAATCCTGGGCTACAGTTACAGCCGGGGGAACGGGGTCGAGATGGTCCGGCCGATTCAGATCGGCGAGGCCGAGCCTTCGCCCGCGTCTGAGCCGGAGCCGATGGTCTCCGAAAGCAAGTCCCTGGGCAAACTCCGACCGGGTGAGATTCCACACGGCGAGCAGCACACGGTGGTCGTTCCGGTCTCGACCGGGAAGCGCAGGAAGGAACCTCAGAAGCAGTCCGAGTCCTTTCCGGCTGACAAAGCATCGGCCGAGCAGCAGAAGATTCTCGGCGTACTGGTCCGGCTCGACGAAATCGGTCTCACCCGACGCGGGCTTGAGTGTTTCGTGCCGGGTGACGAACTGAAGGATGGGGCAGAGGGTACGATTGTTGTGTGTGTGGACGAGGATCGCTGGCCTTTCCCGAAGCCGGATGAGGTGGTAGTCGTTGTGAATACGGGCCAGGATTTCTTTGCCGGCTACCTCAGCCTGACGCCCGAGGAGATTGAGGAGTTCCTGGAGTCACTGCCGCGGATTCAGCGCAAAGAACATCGGGGATGCGTATTGCTGCGCGCGTCCAATATCCACGAGGCGGAGCAGTTGGTCAACGAGCTCCGCGCCCTGAGAGAAGTCGCGAAAACCGGCGTCTAGCCTCGCGGCGTCAGGTTCTGCAGACCGGTTTGGATCCGGGGCAGGCCGAAAACCACACAAACGTTCCCACCCGGTCGAAACCCATGGTCTGCGTCAACCGGATTGAAGCCCGGTTTTTCTTCTCAATGAACAGGAACGGGTTGATGCCTTTTCCGAGCAGGCGCTGGGCGAGCGCGGTGCCGATCGTGCGGGCCATGCCCTGACCCCGCCAAGGCTCGATCACGTGCAGGAAACCCATTGAGCCGTCTCCGTGGGTCAGTGCCCAGGCGACCGGCCTGCCCTGGCGTCGAATTGCGGCGGTGGGGCCGAACCTGATGCGCCAACTGATGTAGCGCAGGTCGTTCTTGCCCTCGTTGTAGGGCCAGTGTTCTGTGACGAGCCGCGTGTCTTCCGGCTGGAGGTGTCCGACTCGACGCCGGCGGTGGTGGATGGCGAGTCGAGCGGGGTCCTTCAGCGCATACCCGAAGCAGGGGGCCACCCAGTTGATTCCTCTTCGCTTCCGAACGTGGTCGTGCACCCACGACGGCGTGGCGCTGAAGTTCACGTGCCACCGGGCCGGAATCTGATCTACGAGCCGCCGTGCGGCCTCTCGGTCGGCCGAGTAGAGTGTCAGCCACCCGCAGCGGCAGAGCACGACCTTCGGGTTCGCGCGGTCATCCACCCTGACCCATGCCGGCTCTGAGCCGGCGCGGCGGAAGATGACGTTGAAGATGGAGCGCGTGGCCGGCTCGTTTTCAAGCAGCAATCGCCGAACCGGTTCGAGGTCGCGGCAGATGTGCATGGACCTAGAGTAGACGGCCACAGGCCAGCGTCAAGAGCGGCCCGGTTGACTGAGGGCCATCGCCGGCTACTCTGGACCGTGAAGCTGAAGCTGCTGCTGCACATCTGCTGCGCGCCGTGCGCCACCGAAGTCATCCGCCGGCTGCAGGATGAGTACGACGTGGTCGGCTTCTTCTTCAATCCCAACATCCATCCGGAGGAAGAGTACTGGCGGAGGCTAACCGATGTCCAGCTCTTGAGCGCGCTCTGGCACGTCCTCGTCGATGTCGGCGAGTATGACCACGAGCGTTTCCTGGAACCGGTTCGGGGCCTTGAGGATGAACCGGAGGGGGGCAGGCGTTGCGAGGTATGCTACCGGTTGCGACTCCGGGAGGCGGCGAAGCGGGCCGGAGCCAACGGGTGTTCGATTGTCGCCTCAACCTTGACCATCAGCCCGCACAAGCGGGCCGATGTCATCAATCCGATTGGCCGGGAGGCGTGTGCCGACTGCGGTGTGGAGTTCCTGGAGGCGGACTGGAAGAAGCACGGTGGATTCAGGCGTAGCGTTGAGCTCTCGAAGGAACTCGGGTTGTACCGGCAGTGCTACTGCGGATGCGAGTTTACGTGTCCACCGGGCGGCCGACTCTGAGAATGAGACGGGGGCGCGGTTGCGCCCCCGTCAGTAGCGGTGTCCGTTCGATGCTAGCGCAGCACGACCGCCTTGGTCGTGGCGGAGCCGAACGGAGTATCGATGGCGAACAGGTAGATTCCGTTGGGTACCTGTTGGCCGTCCTGATTCCGTCCATCCCAGCACGCGGAGTGGTTGCCCGCGGCCAGGTCGGTATCGGTGAGCGTACGTAGGACGCGGCCGTTAACGTCGTAGATCGACAGCCGCACATGGCCGGGCCGGGGCAGATGCCAGCGGATTGTCGAGTTCCGCCGGACCGGGCTGGGCGTGGATTGCAGGCGTAACGCCAGCATACCCGCGCCGGGGTGTCCTGGTTCGCTGACGCCGGTGGTCGGGCCGTTGGTGGTGAACCTGATAGCCCGGCCCGCTTCCAGTGGCGCGGATCCGCGGTGCAGGGTTCCATCGTAGAAGGTCTGAATCGCCACCTGCCGGATAGAGTCCTGCTCACCGACCGTGCAGGAACTGTAGCCGGCGGCGGTCAGGTACTGGTACGTGAACACGCTGTTCCCGTCTTCCGCGGCCAGCGTCGTGTCGTAGATCACGATCTGGTACCAGTCGAACACGTTCCGGTTCGAGTAGTACGGCATCGAGTCGTATTGGATGATGAACCGGTGGTTTGCCACGTCGTGATGCCAGTAGACGCCGTTGCCGCTCGGCGGATACAAGTCATCCCACACTATGGCGAGCATTGATGCTTCGCTTGCAGCCGGCAGTTGGGTGTTGGTGTAGCTTCGCTTCGCGGTGTAGCCGGGAGCGACCCAGCCGTTGCCGCAGATTGAGACCTGGGAGTAGCTGGCGTCATAGAACACGAACGGACCGAATCCGGATGGCAGGCTGACCTGTACGGTCTGGTCGTCGCTCAGAGTAAGCCGGGTGCCGACCCCCGAGATATCGATCCATTCGAACACCGGGTGCTCGGCATAGGCAGAGTCGGTGTCATCGTATGCGTAGTAAAGCGCCGGTCGTCGCGGGCCGTCCGGAATCGGGTCACCCGTCCGCAACTCGCCGATTACGACCAGTACGATCAGCGTGTCGGCGTAGTCGGTATCGGCACTCAGCAGCAGGGTGCAGGGAACGGGTGTTTCGATCGGCACCGACTGATCGACCCGCGCGGTGAACCGGTCCCCGGCATTCGTCCTGGTCGACCCGGCCGGGATGTCACCGAACGATGAAGACGAATCGAGTATGGTAAAGAGGGGGTGACCGCTGCGCAGCACACCCTCGACGTTCGACGCCTGTTCGGTGCCGACGTTGCGCAAGCTGACAATCAGTTCGGCTTCTTCACCCGGGTCGAAGCGACCGTTGTTGTTGCCGCCGGGCGGACTGTCGACCACCTGGGTTCCGGCGCAGCAGAGATACGGTCCGTTGGCGATGCTGACCAGTGATATGTCGTCGGCGAAGACCTTCGCCCACGGCGTTCCTCAGCCGCCGGCCGTCGTGTCCGCCAGTGCGACCTCGATTGCGGTGACATTGCCGGGGTTCACGCCCGGCAGGTGCTGGCTGAGTTCGATCGGGACCTCAATGGTGTAGTCATTCCAGTCCTGGTTGGCGACCGCGACCGGGTGGAAAGTCGAAGACGGACTCCATGGAGTAACGCTGGAGTGGTAGTACCGAGTCTCGCCGAGCAGGTTGTCCTGGGCATCGAGATAGCGGATGCTGAAGTAGGCAGCCGGCCAGCACGAGGTCTGGGTGCTGTGTTCGAGCTTGACGGAGAATGAAAGACTGACGGCCGGGCCAGGGACTTCGACACTCTGACTCAGTCGAGTCCAGCCCGGGTTGTCGTACTGGTAGACGTACGCTTCGTAGTCAGGGTCCGGATGGTAGACCGTATCACGGTTGACGGTGTGGGTTCCACTGCCGCCCTGTGTCTGGGTCCAACCGGTCGTCAGCGGCTCTTCAAAGTCGCCGTTGACGAGCAATTCCTGACCGGATGCCGCTGTGAGCAGCAGAACCGACAGAAGGACAAGATACTTCCGCATGGTAACTCCTTGGTTGCGCCAGGTTCAGTCTAGAGCCTGATTGGAGCCGGTCAAGTCGGCGGTGCCGCGCTTGACCCCAGCACTGAGGGTTCTATGATGACCGAATCCTGATGAAGACCATTCGCGATGCGGTCCACGGCGACCTCGATTTCACTGCCGACGAGTTGGCAGTGATCGACACCAGTACGTTCCAGCGTCTGCGCCAGATCAAGCAATTGGGCGCTTCCTGTCTGGTGTACCCGTCTGCGGTTCACACGAGGTTCGAGCACTCGCTGGGTACATGCGGTGTGGCCAAGCGGATGATTGCCAGTGTCCGGCGCAACTGCGGGCCGCGGTCGATATCGGCCGAGGGAGAGCGGATCATCGGAATCTACGCCCTGGTGCATGACATCACGCACATACCGTTCGGTCATACGCTTGAGGATGAGAGGCGGGTTTTTACTCGTCACGACCGCAACCGGGCCCGGATTGACTATTTCCTGCGGCAGACCGACCTGGGTGCTGTTCTGGAGCAGCTCGGTGTCCGGGATGCGGTCTACCGCCTGATGACCGAGCATCAGTTGGAGCCGGACGGGCCGACCTATCACTATGACATCGTCGCGGGTACGATCTGCGCGGACCTGCTTGACTACCTGGAGCGTGATTCGTATTTCACCGGTCTCTCCCAGCGTTACGATGAGCGCGTGTTCAAGTACTTCGTGGTCGCCGATGGAGCCCTGGCCATCAATCTTGTACGCCACGGGTTGTTCCGGATGGACGGGTTGAGTGAAATCGTGAACCTGCTTCGTATGCGCTATGTCCTGAGCGAGCGCGTGTACTACCACCCGGCCAAGAACGCCGCCTCGGCGATGATTTCAAAGGCGCTCGAGTTGTGCCTGGCTTCGGGGCGGATGCGGCTGTCGGAGCGTTCGTTCTATTGCCTTGGAGATGAGGGTTTCCTGCGCGTCATGGAGTCCGGGCCCGCGGCGGCGGTTCATCTTGTTGAGTGCTTTCTTGCTCGTCGGCTCTACAAGAAAGCCTACATGGTTTCACGCCGCAGCGTGCCGACCACCGAGCGGTTTGCCCGATACCATTCGGACCCGGGCGAGCGGGCGCGTGCCGAACGGTGGCTGGCGCGGCGACTGAAGGTCCCGTTCAGGTCGGTTATCGTCTACTGCCCGTCCGCCGGGATGCAGTTGCGCGAGGCCAATGCACTGTTCCGGCTTGAGAGTGGCCGGCCGGCGCGCCGACTCGAAGGCAACCGGGAGATCCGCGAGCTGCGTCGACGACAGGAACGATTGTGGAGGTTCTTTGTGTTCCTGGACCCTTGTTACCGGGAACAGCTTGACGCTGCGGGTCGTCTGTGCGCGGAGTACTTCAATCAGCCGAACGAGATTGTCGCTCCGGATGCGCTGTCCGGCAGCGATTGCTGACTCGCGTCGGCCCCGGGGGAGCGGGCGGCCTATTGGTCGTCGAACACGAGATCGATTTCGACCGCACGCTCAGCCAGTTTCTCGCGCAGACCCCGGACCGCCGCTTCGGCTCGGAACCTGGACCAGCGTTTCTTCAGTTTCGGCTCATCGGCGAGTGCGTCGCGGAAGCGGCTGAAGGTGCTCTTGCCCGAGATGGCCGTGCGGAGCCGGTCACACAGGTCGGCATCGTCTACGGTTTCGATGAACTCCTGCATGATTTCGTAGCCCCGGTGTCCGGATTGCGGGGCAATCCGAACGTAGCGATCCTGGTTCTTGTGGATGTCGGCCAGAACCCGATCGCGATTGAAAGCGAACACGGGGATGACATCACCGGTCTCGATGTCGAGGTAGTGAACCGTGCCGCGCATGCGTCCCTGCAGGGCGAACAGTATGTCCCGAACCAGTACTCTAATCTCAGCCACAGTTGATTGTAGCCCGGGGCTTTCGGTCGTCAATCGTTCAGCGGGAGCCGGGGTCGACCGGGGCTGGGCCGTCCGGAGGTGAGTCGCCATCGCGCCAGGCGAACACCGGGTCCGGATGGAACCGAAAGATACTCTCGCGCAGCTCGAGCCACCCGGATGTTCCCTCATGGGTGAAGCGACATATCGGGCTCCCGATGCGAAGGTTCGCTGTCCGGATTTGCAGCAGGCGCCACTCCCCGTCCTGCAGGGCGGCGAAGCTCAGTGCCGGGCCACCCGGACGTGAGCCCGGAACGAAGTAGCCGTAGGCGCAGAGGGTATCGCCAACATTGAACAACCGCAGGCGTCCTGCAGGCAATACCCGATCCTTGCTGAACCACTCCTGCCAAGGGAAGGGGCCGGCTGTGAAGCGGTACGCCCCGGAATCGGCCGGATGGACAATGCCGTAGCTGCCGGGACGCGGTGATGGATAGATGCCCGTGATCACCGGTAGAGTGCCGTAGTAGTCTTCAAGCCGTGCGCTGCCCGACAGGAGGACGGAACCGCCCGGTTCCATGCTCGGGACCGAGAGGAAGCCGGAGGTCGGCTTGAACCCCGAGTCGGTCACGTCATAGACCCGGACCATGCGGTTCGCGAGGGTGCTGTCGGTCGCTGCGAGCTCAAGGGTCACGAGTTCGGGCAGCGAATCGGCGTCGATGTCGCAGCCGACGGCATCCACAATCCACGATCCGAAGAACTGTAGCTCTCGCGTCGTGATCGAGTCCGGTCCGAAGGAGGTGACGGCACAGCGGCTGCCGGTGAACTGAAGCAGTTCCGGCAGACCGTTCCGGTCCAGGTCCAGCGTTGTCCAGGCGCTGCTGCCAAGGCCGGCTTCCGGTGCCGGTTTCGCCACGAAGGGTGCGCCTCGCCAGACCGTGTGGAATGCATCACCATCCAAGCGGAGCAGGGCGAGCCGGACCAGGGGCACGCCGGGGCGAACCGGCCCCGGTGCAGTCGGGAGTTCCAGTTTCCCGATTCGTTGGACTACGACGATGTCGTCGATGTCAGCCTGGACGAAATGGCCGGCAATCATGTCTTCTACATCCGGGATTGGGCAGCGCCCGAGAATCCGCTCTCGACCTAGAATCGACGTGGTTGCCGTGAGGCTGAGGGCAAGGACGGCTGGGAGGAACCGTGCCAAGGCTTGAATCTGCACGGACCAAAGATAGCAGGGCAGGGGTGGCTGTCAATCCCATCGAGGTAGACAGTGGGTTGGAGAGCGGTCGGCCGTACTGCGCCGGCCGTTTCGCTACCGGGGCGGCGGTGATCCATAAGTTCTGTCCTTGCAGCGTGTTGAGGAGGCAGGGTAAGCGCGGTGGGGTCCAGAACCGGCTCGGACGAGCTACACCTCTGATTGTGACTAGAGCGATTCATTGCTGAATTCAAGCCGAATGTAAAGAAATTCAATATATGTGATGCTTTTCCTTGACAGATGCGTCTAGAGGCGTAGAATGAATACGATGAATACGAACCTTAAGGAAGTTGAAATCCGGATGGACGGCGGTTTGACTTCCATTAGAGCAATATTTGTGGTTTCTACTATGCGCTGTCGCGCAAGGGAGGACGTAGTGAACAAGAATAGCAGGGTAGGACTGGTGCTTGGCTTGATTGCGCTGACCGGCGTCTTGTCGGTCGCGTGTGCCGGTACGGCAGTTGTCGGAGCGGAACAGGGCCTGATGCCTGAGGCAGAGGTCGTCGCTCGGGTGCCTGAACACCTTCGCGGTGTGATGCCTGAGGTAGTAGTGGTTGCCCCGGGTCCCGAGCTGGTGCTGGATGAGGTAGTTGTGGCGGCAGAGGCCCCTGGGTATCTCCGGGGAGTCATGCCCGAGGTCGCAGTGGTTGCTGCAGCCCCGGATCACCGACCCGGCCTGGCGCTGGAAGTCTCGGCAGGCGGTGGTGCAGTTGTGGCGCTGTACGTGGCGCGGGTCGGCGATCAACTGAGTGGCGGCGGCGTGAACTAGGAGGCAGAAGATGAAACACAATGAGATACTCGCCCGGTGCCCGATGTGTGAATCGAAAATGGTCATCTCCGAATTGAAGTGCGAGTCATGCGGGATTTCAGTGCAGGGGCGATTCGACATACCGGTCCTGTGTCAGTTGCCTCGCGACCTGTACGACTTCCTGCTCGTGTTCGTGCGCAACCGGGGTGTGATCCGAGAGGTTGAGCGAGAGCTGGGGATATCCTACCCGACTGTGCGGTCCCGGCTCGACGATGTCCTTGCGGCGCTGGGGGGTGGCGTGCAGCCCAGTGTCGACCGGGAGCGTGTGATCGCTCTGCTCGAGCAGGGCGAGATCACGGCCGAGGATGCCGAGAAGATGCTCCGTGGTGAGAATGCAGCGGACTAGGAGGTTGAGATGAGCGAAGAGAGATCACGAGTCCTGAAGATGCTGGAAGAGGGCAGGATTACCGCCGACCAGGCTGCTCGCCTGATCCAGGCGCTCGGCGCGGGGGGGGGGACGGAACGTCACGGTGTCTTTCGGAATCCACATCACCCGCCGCGGTCGCCACGGATCAAGATGGCGGAACTGGATCGCATCCCGGATATCGTTGCCGGTGCAGTATCGGCGGCGATGAGGTCGGGGTTCGGGCCCCAAGGAGCACTGAAGCAGGAGTTCCCGGGCAAGAACAGCCTGTTCCTGAAGAGTGTCAGCGGCGACGTTGATGTCGAGTCGTGTGAAGGCGACTCAATCAGCTTCGCGAGCACCGGCGGTATCACCAAGGTCCGGGAACGGGGAGACAATGTGATGATTCGGTCGATTTCCGGTGACATCAAAATCAAGGTGCCGGAGGAATGCAGGCTCGATCTGGTGTCGGTGTCGGGTGACATCAAGGTCCAGAACTGCAGCGGCAGCTTCCAGCTCAAGAACGTCTCGGGCGACGTCGACCTTGTTGACTTCAGGGGGACCGTCCAGGCCACAATCGTGTCCGGCGACCTTGACCTGTTGCGTGTCTCCGGTGACCTGACTGTCGAGAGCAAGAGCGGTGACATCGGGTTCGAGCCTTCGGGCGAGTTCGAGGGCGAGTTGATCAGCAAGTCGGGTGATGTCGAGTTGCGGCTCAGGCCTGATGCGGATGTGGTGCTCGACATGGAATGCGAGGAGCGGGGCGAGGTATCGGTCGACCTCGATTTCGACTACGAAACGCTGGAGGAGGACGAGCGGTCTCTCCGAATCAAGCTGGGCAGCGGAAGCCGGACCATGAAGATACGGACTCGCAAGGCCGACATCACGGTCCGGGATGCGAAGGAGGAATAGCATGGTACGCAGCATACTGTGGGGAATCATCATCATCGCAATCGGCCTGTGGATCTGGCTGGCCAATCTCGGCGTGATGCCTTCGGGCATCGTGTTCAGCCGCGACTGGCCGGTAATCATCGTCATCTTCGGCATCATGACGGTCGCCGAGGGAATCCGCTGGCTTGCGCGTCGGAGACGACGATGAGACGGTTGCGGTGGGGTATTGCGGTCCTGGTGCTGGGCCTGTGGATCTGGCTCTCGGCGCTGGGAGTGCCGTACATCAGCTTCAGCAGGAACTGGCCGCTGCTCATTGTCGCGTTTGGCGTCCTAATCATCATCCGTCGCGTCAGGCGGATGACCCGACGTCGTCGCCGGCGCGTGCGCTATGTCATCGACGACCTCGAAGAAGGGAAGATTGATGTGGAAGATGCGATATCGGAAATGACGGGGAGGAAGAAGTGAGCGAAGAAAAGGACAGGATCCTCAAGCTGCTTGAGGAGAAGAAGATTACCGCGGACGAAGCAGCACGCCTGTTGGATGCCATTTCGGAGGCCGGGTCCGGGGACTATCAGAACCGGTTCCTGAAAGTCAAGGTGTGGGAAGGTGGCTCGGACAAGGCGAAAGTGAACATCACCCTGCCGATTTCGCTCGTCCGGGTGGGATTGAAGATGGCATCCGAGCACGACAAGGCGAAGATTGCCGGTGCCGATGTCGACCTCAGGCAGGTGTCCGAGGCTCTCGACCGCGGAATCACCGGCAAGATCATCGAAGTGGATGATGAGAGCGGCAAGCATGTAGAGGTGTGGCTGGAGTAGGCGAGCCCCGGCGGGTATCGGGCGTGAGCCATGGGGCTCGCGCCCGTTCGCTTGACCCCGGGGGGCAGGCTCATAGAATCCCGGTGACTAATGTCAGGCATATCGGCAAGACTCAACCGGGCAGCGTGTGCGGTTCGACGGCTGCGATTCGGGGCAGGCGTGGAGTCCTGGTCGAGGTCCCGGCAGTTGCTGGAGATGCTGCGCTACGTCCGGCGGGGCAGCTTCACCCCGCTTGAGTATCACCAGTACGGGTTTCACCTGCGTACCCGCGTGCGCTCCGACTACGTCCCGCTACGTTGGATTGAGAGCGAGTTCCGGCAGACTCTGAACCCGACCGCAAGCACGGTGGTTCTCAAGGACAAGCTTGAGTTCTTCCGGTTCTACGCAGCGCGCGAGTTGCCCGTGGTTCCCGTGTTCGGGTTCTTCCACCCGGAGGCGGGACGCGGTGATGCTCCTCGACTAGTGCATGACGCGGTCGAACTGGCGCGCGTGCTGGAGGAACGCGGCCCGGGTCGGTTCGTGGCCAAGCCGGTCAGTTCCATCGGCGGCAAGGGGATGATGCTGCTTGAGACGACCCGGGACGGGCGGTTGCTGGACGAGCGTGCCGGCGTGCCGGTACAGGTTGCCAAACTGGCCCGGCGGATGGAGTTGGACATCACCGTGCGGCAGCCGCGTGAGGATTCCGGTACGGGCTACCTGCTGCAGGAGTACGTGTGTGGTGACCCGTTGATGAACCCGTTTGCCGGGGCGGCGCTGAACACGGTCCGGATTGCGACGTTGCGCGACCGGGGTGGTGCGGTCCGGCTTGACTTCGCGATGCTGCGGGTCGCTCGGCCCGGTGCGGTGACCGACAATCTGCACCAGGGTGGCCTGGTAGCCTCGGTGGATGTGCGGAACGGCCGGATTGCCGGGGCGACATTCGGGTACGAGGACCGGGCCGGGCCGTGGATCGAGCGCAAGCCCGAGAACCTGAGTGACCGGTTTCCGGCCGGGCTCGTGCCGGAGTGGGCGGACCTGGCGGCAACGGCTTGCCGGTTTCACGAGGCAACCCCGGGATTGCAGTCGGTCGGCTGGGACGTGGCACTCACGCCGGACGGGCCAGTCATGCTCGAAGGTAACGACAACTGGGATATGGTGATTGCGCAGGTCCTGGACGGTCCGTACCTGACGCCGGAGCGCAGGTTGGTGCTCCACGATTACGGGTTGACGCTACCGTGAGTCCGTGGTGGGGAATCATTGACATCCTCACCGGCGAGGTCTAGACTGGGCTCCAATCAGACCATGAGTGATCATCGAACAGTACATCGTGTCCTGCCGGCTCTGGGGCTGGCATTGCTGTTGTTCCCGGTTGCGGCCGAGGCGAGCGCTCCCGCTCTCCGGGTTCACGGCCGATGGTACGACTGGGATACATTTGCGTTGTTCGTCATGCCCGGGGAGACGCTGGAGTTCTCGACTGCCGACGACGCGAATGAGCCGGGATGGATGGTGGAGCGAGGCAGGCTGACAGCGGGTGGCGCCGGGCGGATCGACTGGGTCGCACCCGAGAGAGCCGGGTTGTACACGATGACGGTCACCTGCGACTCAACACTCAAGCGCGTGCACCTGTTCGTGAAGATGCCCTTCGACAGCGTCCGGGACGGAGTCCTGAACGGCTACCGGCTTGGTCGCTACCCGGAATCGAATCCCTTTCCGGCCTTCACAGCACCGGAGGGGTTCCTGGAGATCACGCCGGAGATGCTGGATACGCCCCTGTCTCCGCGCTACACGCTGCGGCAATTCGTCCCGAACCTCCCGAGCGGATTCCCCAAGTACATCGTGCTGCAGGAGAAGCTGATAATCAAGCTCGAGCTGCTGACCGACCTGATTGTGAGCAAGGGACATGAGTGCGACCGGCTGACCATCATGAGCGGATTCCGGACCCCGACGTACCAGTACCGGCGTGGCGCAGGCAAGCACAGCGCGCATATGTACGGCGGCGCGAGTGACATCTATGTGGACAATGACAACAACGGCGCGATGGACGACCTGACCGGGGACGGGAGCTCCAATTCACATGATTCCCGGCTGCTGGCCGGCTACGTCGAGGAATTGGAACAGGCATACCCGGAGTTGGTTGGCGGCTGCGGTTGGTATCGGCGGACCCGGGTTCGCGGTCCGTTCATCCACATTGACGTGCGCGGCGAGCGGACGAGGTGGCACCAGTGAGGTCCTCACTGGTACGGTCAATCGGCGTCATCCTGCTGGCGGCCCTGGCCTTCTGCTGGTCGGAGTTGTACCTGCCGCTGGACGAGAGTCTCCAGGTGGACATTCTCAAGCTTGCCGACCACCTGCAGGAGTCGAGACGCCTGATTGACGAGTGGCGGCATGGGATTCCCGGGCTGGCGATTGAAACCGAACTGCTCGGGGACGCGGTCGCTGCGTTGACCGACCGGTTCGAGAGCGCTTTCACCGATGACCTGTACCTGGCGATCAACACCGAGACAAACCTGCTCTACATGCGCCGGGGCCGTCGGCTCATCCACGAGGCGGTGATTTCGACCGGGCGCAGGGATACACTCAAGCACGAGAGCCGGAAGTGGATATTCGATACGCCGCGCGGCGTGCTGACCGTGTGGCGCAAGAAGAAAGACCCGGTCTGGATCAAGCCGGACTGGGCTTTCCTTGAGAAAGGCGACTCCGTGCCGTCGTTCGAGTCACCGCTGCGTCGGCAGGACAACGTGTTGGGGGCGTACCTGCTCGACCTCGGCGGCGGGCTGGCGATTCACGGCACGCAGGCCGTGCGCCAACTCGGGCGGAGCGTAACCCACGGCTGCATCCGGGTTGGGGCAAAGGACCTCAAGGTGTTCTATGACTCGGTGCCGGTCGGCACCAAGGTGTATATCTACTGATGGCACGCTACAGGGTCATGCAGGTGTTCTCGATTGCCGCTACGGTGGTGGCCGCCCTTGCGTTGGTCCGGCTGGCGGATGCCTTCGGCAAGCGGGAACTGATGCGGGTGGCGCGCGAGGTGGACGCGGACCGGGCCGCGGTCGAAACCGAATACCGGGACCTGCTGACCCGGCGCGAGGGGCTCGAACAGGACCAGCAACTGCTGACGCAGCGTATCGCTTTCATGTCCAAGCGCGAGCACTACATCGTGATTGTGCGCAGGCGGCGCCGGTTGAAGCTGGTGCTTGGCGACAAGGAGATGCT
>CBDUZK010000022.1:0-19214 GCA_965371675.1 uncultured bacterium
TGACACGCGCGGTGGGTATGGCCATGGACGTAGTAGTCACACCGCGGGGCCGCGACCGGCTCGTGGCTGGCCACGAATCGCCGCCCGCCGAACTCGAACGCGTGGGGTCCGTCGTGAAGCTCAAACCCGGACTCACGCGCCCGATCCCGCAACGCCTGGCGGTCGCCGTCGTTGTTGCCGAACACCCCGACCAGCTTCATGTCCAGCCGGCCGAACTCACGGAGTACGAACTGCGCCACGAAGTCACCGCAGTGCAGGACCAGGTCCGGGCGCCGGCGGTTGAACAGGTCAACGACCACCCGGACCTTTCCGAGGTTATCATGCGTATCTGAGACGATACCCAGCAGGCTCACTTGAGCATTCCGCGCAACGTCTCGAACTTCCTCATCCGGACCGGGTGACGCAGCTTCTTCAACGCCTTGGCTTCGATCTGGCGGACCCGCTCCCGCGTGATGTTGAAGATCTGGCCGACTTCTTCAAGCGTCCGGGGACATCCGTCACCAAGCCCGAAACGCAGACGCAGGACCTTTTCTTCGCGCTTCGAAAGCACCTTGAGCGCCTGTTCGAGCTTCTCGGCAAGCAGCGAGATGCCGGCCGTGTGCGACGGAGACACCGTCTTCTCATCGCAGATGAAGTCACCGATGAAGCTCGACTCGTCGTCATCCACCGGCTTGTCCAGAGACACGCCGAACTGCGATATGCGGGTCAGGGCCTCAATCTTCTCCTTGGGCGTCGACAACCGCTGTGCCAGCTCCGCCACGGTCGCCGAGCGTCCGTACTGCTGCATGAACTTCCGCTGGAGCTTGGCCACCTTGTTGATCGCGTCGATGATGTGGGCCGGGACCCGGACCGTCCGGGACTGGTCGGCAATCGCCCGCGTAATCGCCTGCTTGATCCACCAGGTCGCGTAGGTCGAGAACTTGAACCCCTTGCGGTAGTTGAACTTCTCAACCGCCTTGATCAACCCGACATTGCCTTCCTCAAGCAGGTCGGCGAACTCCAGTCCCCGGTTCACGTAGCGTTTGGCGATTGAGATGACCAGCCGGACGTTGCCTTCGATCATCTTGTCGCGCGCCGCGAAGACCCGGTCCTCGCACGACGCCATTCCTTCCAGCATCTGTTTGATCTCGGTCGTGTTCGCGCCCAGGAAGATATGGCACTCGCGCAACTTCCGCTTGATCTCGCCGATCTCGTCGGTCTGCTCGCGACCCTCGGCTTTTGCCTGCTGCATCTCGTCGGCCAGTTCCAGTGCCCGCTTCGCCATCTCCTTGAACTCTGCAATCGAGTTGTTGATCAGGTGGTGCTGCAACTGCAGCTTGCGCGTCCAGTTGAACACCTTGTACCGGATATCGGCGATTTCCTCCCGGGTCGCCGCACTGGACCGCCGGCTCGACCACAGCTCCTCGATCCTGTCGGCCGCGCGCCTGATGCGCCGGACGTAGTTGATGAACCGCTGCCGATCACGCGACAGAGCCTTCTGGTCGAAGAGGCACTCGAATTCAACCCGCGCAATCTGGTCGAGTGACCTGGTACCCTCCTCAATCGCGCTGCACTGTTCAACCAGCCGGCGCATCATGGCGACCGGTTGGAACATGTACTGGATGATACCTTCGTAGCCCTCATCCATCTCCTTGGAGTAGTGGATCTCCTCTTCGCGCGTCAGCAACGGGAGCTTCGACAACTCACGGAAGTACGATTTCGTCGGGTCCTCGGTCCGCTGGATTACCGGCTTCGGCCCCTTCGTGATGACCGGCCGCACCTTCTCGCGGGTCTCGGCGACCTTGATCCCACGCGCCGCCAGTTCGGCAATCAACTGGTCCAGTTGCTCGGGCGACATCAGGATGTCGTCCGGGAGCAACTCGTCCAGTTCGTCATAGGTCACCTGCTTGTCGCGCGCCGCCTGCTTGTAGATCCGGTCAAGCCACTCCGTCCGGCGGTGCCGACCCTTCGCCCCGACCGTCTTCCGCGTCGCGGGTCGCTTCCTGCTTTGCTTCCCCGGGGCCGATTTGACGCTCTTCCGGGAAACCCGCTCTGCCGGAACCGGCTTGGTCCTGGTGGTCGGCTTCTTCTTCGCAACGACGGGCCGCATCACCTTCGTCGTCCGAACGCGAGCCGCCGTCTTCTTCGTCGTCTTGACCGGCTTCGCCCGATTCACCGCCTTCTTGACTGGCTTCCTTGCGGCCGTGCTCTTCGTGGCCGGCTTCCGGACCCGGACAGCGGTCTTCTTCGTCTTGTCCGGCTTCACCCGGCTCACCGCCTTCTTGGCGGCCTTGGCGGCGACCGGCTTCCTTGCGGCCGTGCTCTTCGTGGCCGACTTCCGGACCCGGGCAACGGTCTTCTTCGTCTTGTCCTTACGTTGTTTTGCCATTTTCTGGTTCACCTCCCTGAGCAGCCCGCTGACGGAGCTCGGTGCGCTCCTTCATGAGCCTCTCAGCCTGGTCATTACTGCCTTGTTCACAGGCGCTCACCATCGGCCTGTGCAACCACGACGCACGCAGCCGCTGCAACCGAACCTTGAAATCGGCCGGCGGCGGCAACGCGGATTCACTGAATGTCCAGCCGGCAACCATCTTCCGGCTCTCCTCACTATCAATCAGGTCCAGCAGCATCGCCGGACCGTAGCCGTCATCTTCGCAATGCTCCGCCGACAACCGGGCAAGTTCCTGCAACTCGGGTTCGCTGACCAGTTCCGCCAGGCCCAGGTCCCGCGCAATCCGGGCCAGTTCGGCATCCTGGACAGCGGCGGCAAGCAGACGCACGTGCAACTGCCTGCTGCTGCCGGTCCGAACCGGACGGGCGGCCGGTTCCCGGCCGCGCCGGAGCAACGCGCCCTTCTCCACCCGGAAGCGGGCACTGATACGATTGGCGTAGAGCTCCCGGGTCGTGTCGTCCGGTATCAGGTTCAGCAACGTCGTCAACTCGCGCACAACCTCCCGCTCGTCAAGCACGTTCTCGAACTTCCCGTCACCGGCCACGAACTCCACGAAGTCGGCCGGATGGCCGACCAACGCCACCAGCGCCTCGCCGCCCCGGGCTCGAACGAAATCATCCGGGTCGCTCCCGTCCGGCAGCCGGACAACCTCCGGTTCAAGCCCGCACTTCAACATCACCTCGAGCGCGCGTCGCACCGCCTTCAGGCCTGCCGGGTCCGCGTCGAAACAGATCCGCACCCGCCGGTTGTACCGGCGCAGCAGGAGGGCCTGGCTGGTGGTGAACGCCGTCCCGAGTGGTGCCACGACGTTGTTCATCCCGGACTCGACAAGTGCCAGCAGGTCGAAGTTACCTTCGACCAGCAACGGTGGTTCCTCGCGGATGTATCCCTTCGCCTGGAACACTCCGTAGAGGACGTCACCCTTGTGGAAAACTCCCGTGTCCGGTGAGTTCAGGTACTTGGGCTCCCGATCCCCGAGGACCCGTCCACCGAAACCGATGACCCGACCGGACAGGGAAAACACCGGGAACATGACGCGGTCGTAGAAGTAGTCACCGAGCCCGTTGTCCCTGCGCGCCAGCAACCCCGCCTTCACAAACGAGTCCTCGGGCAACGACCGCCGACGTTGCTCTCCACGCAGGCGGTTCCCCGGGGGCGCGAACCCCAGCCGGAAACGCTTGACCGTCCCCGCGCTGATTCCGCGCTGCACCAGATACCGAAGTACATGCTCGTTCTTCCGCAACTGCTGCTCGTAGTACCGGGTCGCTGCCTCGCACGCATCGTACAGCGTCCGGTTCCGCCCGGCCGATTCCTCGGCAATCTCAATCCCGAGGCGCTTGCCGAGGTAGCGCACCGCCTCGGGAAAATCGAGCTTCTCCTGTGCCATCACGAAGGATATCGTGTTGCCACCGGCACCACACCCGAAGCAATGGTAGGTCTCGCGTTCGGGACTGACGTAGAACGACGGGCTCCGGTCGGGATGAAACGGGCAAAGCCCCCGGTAGCTCCGCCCCGACTTCCGAAGCGGCACATAGCTCCCGATCAGCTCAACGATATCGGTCTCGGCCCGGATTCGCTCAATCACGTCCTGTTTGATCACCGGCTAAGCCTTCAAGTCCACCGTTGTCACACCGCCACCGCCTTCGGCCGGCTCGCCGAACCGGAACCCGGCAATCCGGGCGTCACTCCGCAACAAGTGCCACAGCATCTTCTGCAGGACACCCGTCCCCTTGCCGTGCAGAATCGTCACCCGCTCCGTCCCGTAGCACACCGCTTCATCGAGGTACCCGGTGACAACACCCAGTGCTTCTTCTCTGGTCATCCCCCTGATGTCCAGCATCGTATTGAAGTGGAACGTGTCCTCGGTCGGTTCACCGGTTGCACGTCGCGGCGGGGTGGCATCAATCCGCACCAGGTCCGCCGTCTTCAACTGCATTCGGATCTGCCCGAACGCAACGGTCGAGTTCTCCCCGTCAACCCTGACGAGTTCACCCCTCTGCTGCAGGGACCGGGATTCAACGATGTCGCCGACGTCCAGCTTCCCGGTCTCAACGGTCGCGTCCGAAGGTGCTGCCTCGGCAGCCAGCCGTTCAAACTCCCGCTCCAGGTGCCGCTTGGCCTCAAGAATCGTGGACCGCTCGGCCTGGCTCTCCCGGATTTCCCGGACCAGGTTCTCGATCCTGCGCCGGCTGTCCTCAAGAAACACCAGCTCCCGGGCCTTGAGTTGCTCCTGCCGGCGTGCGATTTCCTGCTCCGCCTCCGCCTGTCTCCTGCGAGACACATCCCGATGCACTTCGGCGTCGCGCTCCCTGCGCTCGGCGTCGCGATGCACTTCACGGGCCTGTCGCAGCTCGGTGTCCAGGTCCTTGAGCCGGGAGCTCAGGTCGAGCCAGTCCGAACCAACCCGCCGGCGCGCCCGCTCAATCAGCTCCTTCGGCAGCCCGACCCGGGCCGCAATCTCAAACGCACTCGACTCACCCGGGTATCCAATCGTCAACCGGTATGTCGGACCGCCGTCCCTGAAACCCATGGCCGCATTCGCCATCCCGGGCTCGCCCTGCACGAACACCTTCAGCACCCCGAAATGGCTCGTGACTACCGTCCGAACCCCGCGGTCCCGCAGCGTTTCGAGCACGGCGACGGCGAATGCCGCTCCTTCTTCGGGCGCGGTCGAAGACCCGATCTCGTCAAGCAACACGAGACTGTTCCGGTCGGCACGCTCCAAGATGTCCCTGATGTGCAGCAGGTGAGCGGTGAACGACGACAGGTCCGATTCGAGCGACTGCTCGTCGCCTATGTCCGCGAAGACGGTGGAACAGAACGGCAGGCTGGTCCCGTCTCCGGCCGGCACGTGCATGCCGCACCCCGCCATCAGGCACAACAGGCCCAGCGTCTTGATCGCGACCGTCTTGCCGCCGGCGTTGGGTCCCGAGATCAGAACGACCCGGCGGTCCTCCGGCATCCGGAAATCGAGCGGCACCACATCGATACCGCGGTGCACCAGCAGCGGATGCCTGCCCTGGATCATGGAGAACCGGTCCGGGTCCGAAATCTCCGGCCTGCGGCACGCGAGCTTCTCGGCGAACCGGCGCTTGGCGAACAGCAGGTCGAGCCGGGCGATACCGGCGAGGCTGCGCCGCAGCTCGGCTTCCTGGTTTGCGACCGCCTCGGAAAGGCCAAGCAACACCCGGGCGACCTCCTCGGTTTCCTCGCCCCGCAGCTCGGCCATGCGGTTCTGTTCAACTATGGTGCCCATCGGCTCGACGAACAGGGTGTGGCCGCTGGCAGAACTCTCATGCACGACTCCCGAGACCCGGTCCCGGTACTCGGCACGCACCGGCAGTACGTAGCGATCACGCCGGAGCGTCGACCGGTCGCCGAACCAGTCCGGATGCTCTGCCGCCATCTGGTCGAGACGCCCGATCAGCACTCCGCGCAACCGCCGGAGTTCACGCCGGAGCGTCCCGAGCCGCGGGGTGGCGGAGTCCACCACCTCGCCGTTCTCGTCCAACGCCCGGGCCACGTCCCGTGCAAGCCCGTCATCTATCGCCAGCACGCTCGCCTCCAGCCAGACCTTCGCTGCCTGCTCCCGGCGCTGGTGGAGAAAACCCCGGCAACGCACAATCGCCGCCAGGCTCCGACCGACCAGCAACAACTCCGGACCACCCAGGATGCTTCCCCGCTGTGCACGGTCCAACAGCGGTCGGATATCGGCCACCGTGCCGATACCCGGGTCTTCACCAAGGGCGAGGAGTTCGTCGACAAGGTCAAACTCGCTCTCCGCCCGGTCCGCCCGGGCATACGGTTCGATGACTGACGCCAGCTCCCGCCCCATCGGTGTCCGACAGAAGCCGACCAACATCCCCCGCACGCGCGGGAAGTCGAGCACATCCAAACTGCCCTTGTCCAAGGACGCCCTTCCTTACCGATTCACTCGGCACTTCTAGCGGCCGTCCTGGTGGCGCTTTCGCCACGCACGACGCCGGGCTTCAGCCTTCTTGCGCTTGCGGCGCACGCTCGGCTTCTCGAAATGCTCGCGACGTTTCACATCGCGAAGGATGCCGGCCTTCTCGCAGGCACGACGGAACCGACGCATGAAGCTCTCATACGGCTCGCCTTCTTTGACAGTAATACCAGCCATTGTTCTATAACACCTCCTTTCTATTCATAATTCCCACCCACCCCCATCTCTCCCAGCAACTGCATTGTGGTCGCGACCGCCACCACTCCGGCCAGCTCGGCCCGCAGGCGTCGTGGCCCCATCGAGTAACAGGTCGCTCCCGCCTCTCTCATCATCTCGACTTCCGAATCCTCAAAGCCCCCCTCCGGCCCGACGACCAGCAGCACGTCGTCCACCGAAGGGGAAAGCACGTCCTCAAGCACTCTTTCCTTCTCTTCCTCGTAGGCAACCAGCACGCGGTCGTGCGTGCCGAAACGCTCAATCAACTCCGCCGGCGTCTGAACAGCGGCCACTCGCGGTATCACGGTCCGCGTGGAACTCTTGGTCGCTTCGGTCGCCACCTTCCGCAGACGCTCCAGGCGCGAGGCGCTGAGCCCGGCAACGGTTCGAGCGCTGCGCAGGGGCACGATCTCGGACACGCCGAGCTGGGTAACGCCCTGCACCACCTCGGCCAGGCCGTCACCCTTCATGATTCCCTGGGCCAGCGAAACGCAACTGGACGGCTCGCGTTGATTCAGCCTGCGGCTTCGGATTCGACCATGAACCCGACCGGCCTCGACCCGGTCGATTTCAACCTCATACTCCGTACCGCGACCGTCGGTCGCGAAGACGATATCCCCAGGCTGATGCCTCAGCACCCGCGCGATATGCCGCGCCTCGTCTCCCTCGAACGTGACCTCATCGGTCGGAACATCCTTCCCGGTCAACAGGAAAAGCTCCATCAGGCGGGCCTCCGTGGCGAAGGGATATCCTCAGCATGAACCTGGGCCAGCTTCTTCCACAGTTCCTTCTCCTCGCGCGACAGGTGCGCAGGCACGTGCAGCACGACCCGGACCAGCTCATCACCCCGGCCGCCATCCAGGTGCCCGATGCCTGCTCCCCGGATCTTCACGATACTGCCCATCCGCGTGCCGGCCTTGATGTCGATACGCTTGTCCCCTTTCAGTGTCGGCACCTCGATCCTCCCGCCAAGCACCGCGGTCGCAAGCGCAATCGGCACCTCAACTGCCAGGTCATCTCCATGACGGACAAACAACGGGTGGTCCTTCTGGTTGATCTCAACCAGGACGTCACCCTTGCCGCCCGGCCCGTAGTTGCCTTCGTTGTGCAGCGGTATGTAGTTACCATCGGACACCCCGGCCGGAATCCGCACCTTGAGCTTCCGCTTGTGCCGCACCCGACCTTCGCCCTTGCAGGAACCACACGGATTCTTGACCCGCCGCCCGGACCCGCCGCAGGTCGGACAGACGGCAACCTGGACGAACCGTCCGAACACCGAGTTGGTCTGCTGCTGCACCTGTCCGCAGCCGCCGCATGTCGGACAGGTTTCCTCGTCGGTACCGCCCTTGCCTTTGCATACCGAGCAGGCCTCGTAGCGCGAGAACGCAATCTCCTTGGTAACTCCGTCGGCAATCTCCTCCAGGGACAGCCGCATCCGGATGCGGATATCGCCACCGCGTCGAGCCTGCCGCCGCCGCGACCTGCCGCCGCCGAAGAGCAGGTCGAATACTCCGCCGGACCCGCCGCCAAACCCGCGCAGCAGGTCTCCAAACAGATCGGAGATATCATCGGTGTGGGTGAAATCGCGCCGGAAGTTGAACCCGCCCGGCCCGAACTGGCTGGAAACCCCGGCGTGCCCATGGCGGTCATAGAGCTGACGCTTGTCTCCGTTGGCCAGGACCTCGTATGCCTCGGACAGCTCCTTGAACTTCTCCTCGGCCTCGGTCTTGCTGTCCGGGTTCCGGTCCGGGTGATATTCCTTCGCCAGCCTGCGATAGGCCGACTTGATCTCGTCTTGAGTGGCGGTACGCGAGAGTCCCAGGACTTCGTAGTAATCGCGTTTGGTCTCGGGCATCAAATCAGACGGCTGTCCAGCAGCCGTGCGTAGCTCACCACCTCCTCATAACAAGAGTCGCCTGCTATCCTTCTTCTATTTCTTTTCGTCCTCGTCGATAACCGTGTAGTCGGCGTCGACGTCCTTTCCGGCCGTATCGCCAGCCGGTTCGCTCCCGGCGCTGTCACCGGTCTCAGCCTCCGGCTTGGCCTCAGCCTGCTGCTGGCGATACATCTCTTCGGCCAGCTTGTAGCTGACTTTCTGGAGTTCCTCAATCGCGCCGTCAATCGCCGCCTTGTCATCGTCTTTCATCACCGTGCGCAGCTTAGTGACGGCTTCTTCGATCTTTTTCCTGTCATCCTCAGGAACTTTGTCGCTGTGATCCTTGAGGGTTTTCTCAGTCTGGTACAGAAGCGTATCCGCCCTGTTCCGGCTGTCAACGAGTTCCCGGTGTCCACGGTCCTCCGCGGCATGCTCTTGGGCTTCCTGAACCTTGCGGTCGATTTCCTCCTTGGACAGACCCGACGAGGCCGTTATCCGGATGCTCTGTTCCTTCCCGGTGGCCTTGTCCTTGGCCGTCACGTGCAGGATGCCGTCAGCGTCGGTGTCGAACGTCACTTCAATCTGCGGTATCCCCCGTGGCGCGGGCGGAATCCCGGTGAGCTCGAACCGACCCAGGGTCCGGTTGTCTCCCGCCATCTCACGCTCGCCCTGGAGCACATGCACAGTCACTGCTGGCTGTCTGTCCTCGGCCGTCGTGAACGTCTGGCCCTTCCGGGTCGGAATCGTGGTGTTGCGCTCGATCAGCTTGGTCATGACGCCGCCGAGTGTCTCAATCCCCAGCGACAACGGGGTCACATCAAGCAACACGACGTCCTTCACCTCGCCGGCAAGCACCGCGCCCTGGATTGCCGCCCCGACCGCGACCACCTCATCCGGGTTGATACCCTTGTGCGGCTCCTTGCCGAAGAACTCGCGTACCGTCTGCTGCACCTTCGGCATCCGGGTCTGCCCCCCGACCAGAATCACCTCGTCAATGTCCCGTGGCGTCAGCTTCGCATCGGTCAGGGCCTGCTTCACCGGGCCGAGCGTGCGCCGAACCAGGTCCTCAACCAGTAGTTCGAGCTTCGCCCGGGTAAGCCGGAAGTCCAGGTGGAGCGGCCCCTTCTTCTCGTCGGCCAGGATGAACGGCAGGTTTATCGCCGTCTCCATCGAAGTCGACAACTCGCACTTCGCCTTCTCAGCCGCCTCTTTCACCCGCTGCACCGCGGTCTTGTCCTGCGACAGGTCAATCCCGTTCTCGTTCTTGAACTCCTCGACCACCCAGTCCATAATCGCCTGGTCGAAATCATCCCCGCCCAGGTGTGTGTCCCCGTTTGTGGATTTGACTTCGAACACGCCCTCACCGATTTCGAGTATCGAGATGTCGAACGTACCGCCGCCCAGATCGAAGATGGCAATCTTCTCCGCTTTCTTCTTGTCCAAACCGTACGCCAGCGCCGCAGCGGTCGGCTCGTTGATGATGCGCAGCACGTCCAACCCGGCAATCTTGCCCGCATCCTTCGTCGCCTGCCGCTGTGAATCATTGAAATACGCCGGGACCGTGATGACCGCCTTGGTGACCACCTCGCCCAGGTACGCCTCGGCCGCCTTCTTCAGGTACTGCAGGATCATCGCCGAAATCTCGGGTGGCGACAGCTTCTTGCCGCCGACCTCCACCCAGGCATCGTCACCCTCGTCCGCCTTCACCACCCGGTACGTGACCTTGGCGGTTTCGCTGCTGACCTCCGAATACCTGCGACCCATGAACCGCTTTATCGAATAGACGGTTGTCTCCGGGTTGATCACCGCTTGGCGCCGCGCCAGCGTGCCGACCAACCGCTCCTTGCCCAACGCTACCACTGACGGGGTCGTCCTGCCGCCCTCCGGATTCGGGATGACGACGGGCTGCCCCCGCTCCATCACCGCAACGCACGAAAACGTGGTACCGAGATCAATACCGATCACCTTGGCCATTCAATCCTCCTTGCCGTCAAACAGAAGGCGCCCGCGTCGGACGCCACTCCATGATCATCATCATTCCACATCCGAAATCTCAACATCGACGCCCTGTTCCTCGGGAACCGGTCGGGCGACCACGACCCGCGCAGGCCGGATCACGCGCTCGTTGCACAGGTATCCCCTACACTCCTCGCTTGCGACCGCATCCGGCTCGTGCTCATCCGTATGGATGAAACTCACCGCTTCAGCCCGGTTCGGATCAAACGCTTCGCCGACGCAACTGAACTCCTCAAGCCCGTAGGCCTTCAGCACATCCCGGAACTGCTTGCGAATCAGTTCCATACCGCGGCGAAGCGACTCCACCGAAGCCTCGCCCTGCGCTGCCTGTTCGGCCCGCTCGAAGTTATCCAACACCGGCAACAGATCACACATCAACCGTTCAACACCGGCCTGCCGGGCCGTACCCATCTCCTGCTGAGACCTGCGCCGGTAGTTGTCGAAATCGGCCGCAGCTCGCAAGACTTCATCCTTCTGCTCAGCACACAACTGCTCGAGCTCCCGGACCTGCTCGCGCAACCGGGTTACGGGACCGTGTCTTTGCTTACTCATGATATGCTATGGTTTTAGACTGAATCCTACCCGCGTGCGATTCGCATTCCGAATCACATCCCCGCCCCCGAGCCGGAACGGCTAACGAACGGAGTTGACCGAACTTACCGGGTCAACAGGGAAGAAACGCGGTCGCGGACAAACGCGGATTGACGGAACCGGGAGCCAGAGGACGGGAATCTCAGGGCAGAACGCGGACCCCGCAACGTCCACGGACTCCACCGGGACCTGGCCGGGATTCTGGTCGAGATGAAAGCGCTCCCCGACCTAGCATGAGTTTGGCGAGCTATCCGGCCGTGCGGTCTGACACCAACGCGAGAGCTGATCATGGAATACCGGTGTCTCCGGAAGTAAAATCGATCCTTCCCGGAAGAACCCTCCGGACGCGAAACCGATCCTGCTGCCTCTACCTCCCGGCCGGCTGGCCTTGAGAGCATTGCGGAACTCGTACTGCCGAGGGTGGAAATCCGGATGCGGACCACTTCCCCCGTCTCCCCCGCTTGACTTACCCATTCGCCCTCATATCCTTCGAGGCACATGATAGACATCATCCAGCAATTCCGCAATCAGCTCGGACGCAAGGAATTCGATTCGCTTGAGGATACATGGCTGGAGTTGGTCGAAACGGACGTGCCGCTACAGGACCTGCTGGACCTTATCGACCTGGTCGAGCGGTATACGAAAGAAGAGTCGCCTGCCCTACTGCTCTGGGTGCTGGCCGATTCGGTACGGGAGAAGAACGACCAAGTGCATCGGCTCACAATCCTGCGCCGACTGACCGGTATGCAGGTCGACCAAACCAAACTCGCCCGTGAGCTAAGCGATTGTTTCCACAAGCTGTACCCGGACACAAACCTGCTTGAACGGCTGCTCCAGAAGGCGGGTCTCGGCTACGGCCAGCCGCTCCGCTCCGCGCTTGCGGCCCTGGACGTATACCTCGACCTGATGCCTGACCGGGTGGTGTACGACCGGGAGAAGAAAACGGCAGCGGTGGTGAGGAAGCTGGACCTACTGCTGGAACGTACAACCGTGGCTTTCTTCGACGGCGCGGAACTCACGCTCGACATCAAGTCGGCCACAGCGAGATTCCGGCCCACCGAGCTCAACGGGTATTTCCACCAACTGCGGCACGACCCCCCCTCGCTGCACAGGCTCGTCAAGGATGGCGCAGCCGAGTTGGTCTGCCTTTTCCTGCGCGACACGCGCGAGCGAGCCGGGGTCCGCACGCTGAAGACCAGCCTGGTCAACCTGATCAAACCGACGGCCTGGGATGGTTTCTGGGCTCGGGCTCGACGCGGGGTCGAACAGCACCCACATGTGCTGATTCACACGCGCCCGACGAAGACATTTGAGTGGTCGGACAAGCTGGTCGCAAAGCAGACAACCCCGACTTCACCCGTCAGGCAAAGTGTGCTCCGTCTTGCCAACCGGGAATTGGCTGGCATGTCGACTGCGGACCTAGTCGACCGGTTCTGCAGGCTGACCGGGTTCGCGCAACGTCGACAACTACTCGAACAACTGGAGGCGGTCCGACCCGAGGACTGGACCCGACCGGCAGCCGAGATGTTCCGGCACGGACGCGACTCGCGGTTCCGCAAGCTGCTGGAGCAGAAACTGGGAGAAACCGACCCGGAGTTGTGGCAACGCCTGCTCCACCGCACATTGATGAGCTATCACCAGAACCCGGAGGCATTTCAGTGGCTGCTGGACAACGCGGACCGACTGGACATGGCCGACGCTTCAACCCTGCTGCTGCGGGTGCTGGACCTGCTCGAATCGACGAAGTTCCGGAAGCACTGGACCGGTCTACGCAAAGCCATGGTCGCCGATGGCTACCACCTGATTGATGCCGCCCTCGAGGTCATGGACGAGGCCGGTGCCACGAAGCTACTGCGACGGGTGTTGCGCCTCGAATCGCTCGAGGAATTCCGCCGGGAGGAAGTCGCCGCGCTCGTTGGTACCCGGTTCCCGGCCCTGACCCCGGACGCCAACGAAAACGTGATTCTGAGCAGCGCCGCTGGCATCAAGCGCGCCCGCGCGGACCTGAAGCGCCTGCTCGACAGTGATATGCCGAAGGTCGCCGAGGAACTCGCCCAGGCCCGGGCTCACGGCGACCTGAGCGAGAACTACGAGTACAAGGCCGCGAAGGAAAAGCGGGCGCGGCTCATGTCCCGTATCGGCCGCCTGCAGACGGACGTGAAACGCGCCCGTCCCATCGTCCCTGCCGAAGTCGATACTGACAAGGTCAGCATCGGGTGCCGGGTCCTGCTCAAGGATGGATCCGGCGAGGAAACCGACTATGCGCTGCTCGGCCCCTGGGATTCAGACCCGGACCACGGCATCATTTCATACCTTGCCCCGCTCGGCCAGCGCATGCTCGGTAAGTGTGTAGACGAGACGTTCGAACTCGACGGCCGCTACTACACCGTCAAACGCATCTCCCTCGGGCTGTAGCATGGAGCCGATCGTGGTCCGCTGCAGCGGCACGACACCGGATTCACCCGCGTACGCCAAGGCGGTCCGGACCGTAGCCGGCGGCGGGCTGATTGTCTTCCCGACCGAAACCGTGTACGGAATCGGCGCCGATCTCCGCCGCCCGGAAGCGATTGCCCGCATCTATCGACTGAAACGGAGACCGATCGGTCTCCCCCTTCTCATCCACTGCGGTGCGGCAGCGCAACTCGACGGCATCGTGGACAACCTATCCGAATCCGCGCGGCTGCTGATCGGGCGCTTCTGGCCCGGACCGCTCACCCTCATCCTCCCGGCCGCAGCGCATCTTCCGCCCGCGCTACTCGGCCCCGACCGCACCGTCGGGGTTCGGATGGTCGACCAGCCGGCGACTCGAGACTTCATCTCGGACCTCGGTTCACCGCTGGCCGGGACCAGCGCCAATCGACACGGTGCCGAACCGACCGGAAGTTACGCGGGAGTAGTCTCCGACATCATTGGTGGCGTAGACTGCGCGCTTGACGGAGGTAGCTGCGGCTCCGGCATGCCGTCGACGGTCATCGACCTGACCGCGTCGAACCCGGGACTTATCAGGGCCGGGGCTGTACCGACCGAACTTGTCGAAGAAACGCTCGGCCGGACCATTGCCGGCCGGCCCGACTAGTAGCGGAACTCGACTCTCAGAGTGAAGTCGAAGCCGTCGCGGTTATCCGGCGTGCCATCCACATTCTGGCGATACCAATAAGCGACGTCGCCCAAGACCCGCAAGTCGCGACCGAGCCAGACTTGCGCTTCAGCCCGCACACGAGTCTCCCGTTCCACCTTTTCATCGCCGAGCTCGGACGGAAACTGCTCGGGCAACGACTGCCCACCGTACCAGCTCAGGCGGGCAAAGTCGCCCCGGTTGTAGTACCCGCGGCGGGTATAAGTCCCGACGAAGCCAACGTCCAGCGGCGACCACAGGACAAAACCGAACCGGCCGTAGACCTGGTCAGCATCCGGCCCGAGCCTGTGCCCCAGCGGAACACCGTACTGCTCGTACATGATGTGGTGGATGCGGTGGTAGTAGGTGAACGGGTTCACCCGGGAGTACTCGGCCCGGACGCTGACCGGCAGGTCCGGCACCCAGTGCACGCCCACCTGCCATGCGATCGCGTTCGGTGGAAACCATTCGCGCTTGATGAACTCGTAGTTGTCCAAGAACAGCTGCCCGTACGCCTTGCAGCGCGGCAGGTGGACGACAGCGTCCCACCCGACCAAGAAGTTGTCGTCGTGCCCGGAACCCGCGACCTCGAAGAACACCGGGATGATGGGGTTCATCATCCCGAAGAAGGCGCGAGTCTGGAGGGAATCCCACGAGTAGACGCTCATCAGCGCGCCGCCGAGCGTCACGCGGTCCAGGAACGAATACTCAATCCGCTGCGCGGAAAGGAACCGGTGTTTCAGCCCCCAGCGTGACAGGTACGACGTGAAACTCAGGTACTTGAAATCCTGGTACGACGCACAAAGCTGCACGTGGTCCAACCCGGGCGCGTGGTCGCTCAGCATACAGGAACTCACATATCCCGGCCCCCACCGGAACTTGTCGCGCCCGAACTCCAGCCGCAGCCATGGAATACGGAACGCCAGGTACGCATGGTTGATCTGGAAAACACCCAGGTCCATCCAGGCGCCGACGCGCGTCCCGGACACGTGCTTGCCGGCCGAGTCCGAGATGTCGATGGTATCCGGGTGGAACATGGTGAACTCCGCCCGTTCATAGAACGCGAAATCGGAACCCGGGCGGTTGCTGAGCACGGTGCCGATTGACCCGATGATGTCCGTGCGCCCGTTCCACCGGCGCATGCCCGCCCGCGAGAAACCGTCCATCCGGAACTGCGCTTGGTCGCCGGCCGGAACCGGTATCCGGATGATTGCACGCCGCGGCCCGGTCCGCACCTGTCGCAGGGAAACGTCCGCCGCGAACTCGGTCCGCAGCCGCTCCAGCGCCGCCGCAATCCCGGGCACCACGTCACGGAACGCCGCAGCGGTGTCCGCCTCCTGCACCAATCCAGCCGCCTCGACCCGGGTCCAGGGACGACTGGTGGAAGGCATCGAGCGAATCAACCCGGCAGTCTTAAGCAGGTCTACGTCGTCGTAGACCCACGAGTCGGTCGGGATGTTCTCCAAGCTGCCCGCAGCCAGCAGCCCGAACAGGCAGACACCAAACAGCAGCTTCAACAAAGCGCCCTTGCTAGATCACACCAAGCCAGTCATGCAGCAGGAACTGCAGCCGCCCCAGCAGCAGCGAAATCCGCGCCATCACGGTGTAGCCAAACGAAGCCCCGAAGCCAATCATGATGTACACGATGCCGATGTTGGCAACTACCTTGAATCCGCCCTTCTGCTCCCGCGAGAAGAAAAAGTAGACCACGGTGGTGATGACGCCGATGAGGACGACGAGGCTCCACACCAAGGTGTCCCACCTGGCCAGCGTCTGGCTGGTTATCAGGCTGCCCTGAATCTGCCTGATGATATTGGCCTGGAGGATAGCCGGTATCGCAACACCCGAACCCCAGCCGAGGATGAACCCCATCGGTATCCGAACCGCCCAGGAGAACTTCTGCACGAAGATGGCGAAGTAGCAGATGCCGAGAATCGCCGGGATAATCAGTATCAACTGTCCCTCTCCGAACAACGGGTCGATGAGGTCGGGCTTGAAGAAGTTCCAGTAGTAGATGGCAATCATGTACCCGACCGACAGCCCGACGTACAGGTGTTCGGCGAACTTGTACAGCGGGTTGTCGCCGAACAGGAACGAGAATATAGCCAGGGTCAGCAGCGCGCCGATCCAGATCCAGATTCCCTGCGCGCTTGCCAGGAGTTCAAAGACGTGCATCACTTCCTCCTTCTCATCAGCAGGAACCCGACATTGCCGATGACTATCAGCAGGATGATGGCCAGGTGGGCCATCGACTGGGAATCCATCGCCTGGGTTGCGGTCTTGGCCGCATCCGAATACCCGGCATCGGTTATCATCTGTTCGTATTCAGCCGCGCCTTTCATCCCGCCCAGGAGCCCGGTCAACTGGCCGGACTGCAGGTAAGGATAGGCGTCCGCGGCCGAGACCGCGGTCATCCCGGTCCCAAGCTTCTGCCCGAACCTGGACTGGACATAGGGAATCCAGAGGGTCAGCGCGCCCGGGTCACCGGCCGAGAGCGAGATTACGTACGGGATGTCGTTGAAGTTCCTCACGCCCTGCATTACCGGTATCGACTCAAGCGGGGTGCCGTAGTGGTCGGTCGGGAACGTTTCGGGGATGCTCTTCCCCATCCCGAGCACGACCGCGGCGAAACCCGGCTTCCACCCGAGGTACACGTAGTCCTTGCCGTAGTCCTTGCCGTACTCCGGGGCAATCGTGTTCAGCCCTTCCTCCCCGAGTCCGACCCCGGTCACCCACAACGCCATCATGCACACTTTGACGTCCCGGGCGAACGCGTGCCGGAGCACCGCCAGCAGCATCGGGTAGAGCTCGGGCATCGACTGCGGGTCGAAGTCGATTGATATCAGCAGCGGCTGACTGTTGGGCTCGATCTCCTCCACCGCGTCGAATACCTGCTGCGCAGCCGGGGTCAGCTTGCCGGTGATATTCAGCGGGAAGAAGAAAGGCACAATCACCACCACCGCGATGAACCCGAAGACAATCCTCCGGTCGATTCCGCTCAGAAGTTCGCCGATTCTCATGATTTCCCCCCTCCGAGCCAGCCGCGCTCAATCCCGAGGATAATCTTCAGCGACGTAGCAATGATACCGAGCGCCACCCCGAACAGGATTCCGCGTTTGGCCGCCATGCTCGGCACGTTCAGCAGCCACTGGGCGACGTCCGGCAGCTTGGACCATATCGCGGCCCCGATCGGGACCATCCCGATCATCACGATGAACGCCGCAATCAACAGCAGGGTCGCTTCTTTGTTCCTTGCCCGGAACGCCCGGTACGCGGCCGACGCCATGTAGAACGCCAAGATCGAGAACATCGTCGCCCCAAGCGGCACCATCAGGTTCGCATACAGAGTCTGCAGGTGGAATGAGAACCCGCCAATCTGGGTTGGTATCAACCGGGAAGTGTTCGGGTCCACCCCACCCAGCAATCCGATGGCCGCCATTATCACCATCCCGGCCAGGGCCACGACCGAATAGCCCCAACCTGACGTCTTGCGCCTGATTCTCGTACCGTGGTGCACCACAATCGAGCGGACTCCGAGCACCAGCGCGAACGCGGAGATAATCCGCACCCAACGCAGCGATTCGGCGAAAACGGTCTCGGAGATCGAATGCGGGATGAAAAACTGGACAATCATCACGAGTCCGGCCACCAGGCAGAGCAGTCTCGGTAGAGTCTGTTTCATCATAGCCCCCTAGCTCACGTTGAAGAACCGGAGAACCACTGCCAGAGCCGAAAGCCCTTTGACGCCGCTCAACAGGAGACACGCCGACCCGATGACCAGTATCGCCAGAATCACGATCTTGCCCCAGTCCTGACCCTTAAGCGAGCCCATCAGCAACGGGTCCCGGGAAAGGTAGGCGGAAGCTGCATACAGTTCCTCGCCGATCAACGTGTAGTCGCACGCGGTGATGAAGAAAGGAAGCTGGTGTACCGAATCGGTACCCGCAATCTGGATTGCGCCCGTTGCCGAACCGGTCTCGGCCAGAATCAGCGACTCGGCCCAGAACATCCCCATGAACAGGTTGGTCGCTGGCTTGTCCCGGACCATTATCCCGTCGACCGCGGCCGCGAACGCGAACTGGTTGTCCGAGACGAAAAACACGTTCTCTTTCTTGAAAACGTCCGGCCGGCCGACCTCGGCGTAGGCTTCCTTGACTATTTCGGATGCCACCGTGTAGACAATCGGGTCCCGGTTCGGAACCAGCAGGTCGGTGCCATACTTCGCGGTCTTCTTCGCCACTTCGCTGAGGATATTCAACGCCGCGATAGTCGATATCTGGCTGATTGCGGCCAGACCCGGCACGAACAGAATCGGCCGGCCCATCTCGGTCGCCCGGCCGACCGCGTCCTCGACCGCGTCCAGCCCGGCAATCCTCCGTATGATGATTTTGTTCCCGGTTCGGGCGTGCTGGATGAAATACAACGACAGCATGGCGAACGCAATTAACCCGATGAGCACGTTCAGCCGCCCGGTGTTGAACCACTGTTCGCGGCTCACCACGATTCCGGAAGCCACTGACCCGGCCCGCAGCGTATCCTGTCTTGCGACCACCCGGTAGGTAACCGGCACGCCATTCTCAACCGTTTCGTCCGTGAAACCGGCCGTCCCGGGCCGAACCGACCCGACCGCCGTGTCATTTCCCGCAGCGTCGGTCCGGACGATATCGTAGCCCGTAAGTGCGGCGTCGTCCGGCGACAGTTCCCAACTGACGATGATACCGCTGCCCGCATCGTTCGGCCGGTCACATACCGTGACCGCGCCCGGTGGGCTGATGCCGACCGCAGCAAGCCAAACCGCCAATAGAACAATCATCTCATTTCTCCTCCTATGGAATGCGCCGTCTCCCGACGTTGCGCAACAACGGAGTTGCCGCGCTCCATATGCCTAGTCCTCGCACTTGCACGGAATTGCCCCGCACTTCGGACACCCTGCCGCGTACTTGGCCACGGCCTGCTCCAGACTGATGCCTTCAAGCGAAGCCAGACTCGCCAGCCAGGCGAACAC
>CBDUZK010000023.1:0-18922 GCA_965371675.1 uncultured bacterium
CGACCGGCGCACCGCGTACTTCCACTGGCTGACGCAGGTAGAGATGATTGCGGTTGGGATCCAACCCGGCTCAGAAAAGCGGAAGCAGCGTACCGACGCGCTGGTCGAACGCACCACCGACCCCGAGCTATCCCGCCGCGTGGCAGGATGGTACTACGGAGTGTTCGAGCGCTGGCGGCCGAAGCTGTTCATGGAAGTACCGAAGCCGGGAAACACGCCCGGCAAACCGCTCTCGCATTGACACAATTCAGGGTGACGTAAACAGTATTATGGAGCTTGTCCGAAAACTAGCCGGCCGTGGGGGACGACCACTACCGGTAGTACTCGTCTTTCCTGCTGATGCCGACATGTAGTGGCCTGTCCTCATGAGAAGTGAGTTTTCAGACAAGCTCTATGTCCCCGACATCCGAAGTTAGAGTGCCTGAGGAGCGAATGAGATTGCCACAGCCGGCGATGCCGGCTTCGCGATGTTGGCGTTTGACAACCGGGTGATTGTGGCCGTATGATTAGGCGACGCCGGGCAGCGTCGAGGAGGACTCATGAAGAAAGTCATCGTTCTTGCGGTTGTCGTGCGGCGGTAGGGAGGCAGCATGAGACCGCTTATCGTGGCCTGCGCTGTCCTGGCGCTGTTCGCATCCGCTCCGGCCCAGTGGTGGACCGGTCCCTTCCCGATTGCGTCTGACTCATCGGACGAGATCAATCCCTCGGCCTGCAAGGAATGGCTGTACGGCTACACGACCTGCATGGCATGGCAGACCAACAAGAACGGCAACTGGGACATATGCGCCAGCTTCTGCGAGTTCCACAACGGCAACGGCTGGCTGGCTGCCGAGACCCTGTCGCTCGACACGCTCGACGACGTGAACCCGTCGGTCATTGGCCTCCTGGGCTGGCCTATCGATTCGTTCTGGTGTTTCTGGGAGCGACGCCTTGGCCCGCACGCCGGTGACATCATGGCCTCGTTCTCGGGCACCGACTCGTGGACCGACCCGGTCCGCATCGGCCGGTCGCTGCACAGCGCCCCGGGCGATTCGTCCGAGCCCTGCGGTATCTTCATCTACAACTACACCGACACAGCGTTCGTCATCTGGAACAACCGAGACACGTCCGGCTCTTACATCAGCTACGCGGTACACGACGGCGACTCGTGGTCCAGACCCGGCATCGTCACCTACACCGGCCACGAAATCCGCCACGCCCGCATCGGTCGGGTCGCGCACAACCGCGGCGGCTGGTACGTCGGCCCGATGGTGGTCTGGGAACAGCAGGGTGATATCTGGTACAGCGAGTTCCGACAGGGACGCTGGACCGCACCGGACTCGATTGCCCTGCACACGGCCAATGACTGCGACCCTGAAGTCTTCAGCCTCGCCTTCGCCGGCCCGGACGACGAGACCGGGGTGGTCTGGATGTCGGAAAGAGACGGCGACTCCGCAATCTACGGTGTGATGGCCGACTCGCTCCGCAGCCCTGTCCGCCTCTGCGACTCGACCGGGGGGCAATACGCCAACTGGACGCCGCAGGCTGTCGGGCTGGCGATCCCCATCGATTGGTGGTCCACCACCGCGGTATGGGTCACGGACCGCAACGGCAACCCTGACATCTACTGCACCTCGCTGTTCGACGAGGATGCGTATGTGGACACGAACCCATCCGTAGACCTGCACCCGACCATCACGACCATGGGCCTGACCCAGTCCTGGTGCTGCTGGCAGACCGACCGCAACGGCAACTGGGACATCTACGGCAGCTTCATCTACGGCACCGGGGTCGAGGAAATGCCGAATGTCGAAGTACGAATGCCGAACGCCACCATCGTGCGCGGAGTGCTGCGGGTGCCGGAGACGGGAATGACCAATGACCAGTGTCCAATGACCCTGCTCGATATTGCTGGCCGATGCGTCATGGACCTCATGCCGGGGGAGAACGACGTCGGGCACTTGAGCCCGGGCATCTACTTCATCCGGCAGGAGGACGAGTCCTCAGGAGTCCGCAAGGTCGTCATTCAGCGGTAGGGTTCGGGTCGGCAGGTCGGGGCGGTCTCAGGCGGGGAGAGAGAGATTGCCACGTCGCTGCGTTCTCTGCAACGATAGTTTCTCTTGGTGTCCTTTGTGCCTTTGTGGTAAGAATCCTGTCCTGATTCCCGGGCTTGACGTATGCCGGTATTGGGACTATAAGTTAGCGATGCTGTTGTTCTCTGAAAGGATGTTACCATGATGAAAGCCGGAGTCTGGAGTGTGTCGGGCGTGCTGTTGCTGGGTGCGCTGGTGTGTCTGTCGAATTGCGATGTGACGCGGCTGGTGATGGCCGGGCCGCCGGATGGGCCGGAGGCCGGGAGGATGGGCGAGCGGTATTCGTTTTCCGCCGGGGTGGTGAATCACGGGGACTTCGTGGCGAAGTACCAGTTTGACTGGGGCGACGGGACTTCGTTCTGGACCGACTGGATGTCGGTGGGCGAGGAGGCGACCGCGGGTCACGTGTGGACTACGTCAGGCCGGTTCCCGGTGCGGGTGCGGGCGAGGGACGGGTATGCGCATCTGACCGACTGGTCCGAGCCGACCGCAATCGCGATTGCGACCGGGACCCCGGGAGCCGCGCGCTGGCAGTTTGTGACCGGGCAGAACGTGGTGTCGTCGGCCGCGGTCGCGGATGACGGCACTGTCTACATCGGTTCGGATGACGGGTATTTGTACGCGCTGCGGCCGGACGGGTCTGAGGCGTGGCGGTTCCGAACCGGGGGACGGGTGTGCGCCGCGCCGTGCATCGGGCCGGGTGGCGTTGTCTATGTCGGGTCGGAGGACGGGAACCTGTACGCGGTCAGCCCGGGCGGTTCGCCGGTGTGGCAGTACGCGACCGGGGGGCCGGTGTATTGCCCGGCCGCGGTGACGGATGACGGGAACGTGTATTTCGGTTCGGATGACGGGGTGTTGTACGTGCTCGGGTCGGATGGGAGCCTGCACGGGCGGTTCCAGGCGGGCGGGCCGATCCGGTCCGCGCCGAGCGGTGGGGCGGACGGGTCGATTTACTTCGGGTGCGGGGATTCGAGCCTGTATGCGCTCGGGTCGGACGGGAGCCTGGAGTGGAGGTTTGTCACGCGCGGGCCGGTGTATTCTTCACCGGCAATCGCGGGTGACGGGGACGTGTATTTCGGTTCGCACGACGGGTATGTGTATTGCCTGAGCCCGGACGGGGCCCAGCGCTGGCGGGCCGGGGTCGGCGCGGTGCATGGTGCTCCGGCAATCGGCGCGGAGGGGACCGTGTACGTGGGCACGCACACCGGGACCCTGGCCGCGCTTGACCCGGATGACGGTACGGTGGAGTGGAACTTCGACATCGGGGACTTGACCAATTCCTCGCCGGCAATCGGGCTCGACGGCACGGTGTACATCGGCTCGGCCAACGGGTACGTGTACGCGCTGTCCTCGGACGGGGACCTGGGTTGGCGGTTCCACGTCGGGGCCGGGGTCGAGTCGTCGCCCGTGCTCGGTGCGGACGGGACCGTGTATTTCGGCGCGGATGACGGCCGGGTGTACGCGGTGCACGGGGTGGGGGATTTCGTGGAGTCGACCTGGCCGACGTTCGCGCACGACCGTTTGCGGACCGGCCGGTTCGGGGCAGAGTAGAGCGGAGATGTGACCATCATGAAGCGTGTGAACCTGCTGTGCCTGTTCGGGGCGGCCCTGCTGGTGCTGGTCGCGGGGTGTCCGGAGAATCTTCCGCCGAACGTCCCGGGCGTGCCGGTCGGCCCGGCCGCGGTCGCGCCCCGCGATACGGCCCGGTTCCGGATGGCGAGCGTGGACCCGGAGGGGTACAGCGTGTCGTTCCGGTGCGCGTGGGGCAACGGCGACACTTCGGGCTGGGGACTGTGGGCTCCGGACGGCGAGACGACCGAGCTTGCCTACGCGTGGCCCCAGGTCGGCCGGTATGACATCACGGCGCAGGCGCGGGACGTGCAGGAGGTGTTGTCGAACTGGTCGGAGCCGTTCTCGATGCTGGTCGGCAACCCGCCGCGCGTGCCGACGCGGCCGGACGGCCCGGCGAACGGCTGGATTGATTCGACCTGTTCGTACACCGTGGTCGCGACCGACATCGACGGGGATGACATCCGGTACGCGTTCGACTGGGGTGAGGGCGCGGTGGAGACGACCGCGTTCCATGAGACCGGGGAGTTCGTGACCCTCGGCCACGTGTGGACGGTGCCGGATTCGTACGATGTGCGCGTGATGGCGCTGGACCGGCCCGGGCTGAGTTCGGACTGGTCCACGGTGCTGCGCGTGGCGATTCGGGACCCGCTCGGACCCGGGGTGGTGAAGTGGGTGTATGCGGTCGGGGGTGAGGTGCAGTCCGCGCCCGCGCTCGACGCGGCGGGCCGGGTGTACTTCGGGTGCGGGGATTCGGCAATGTACTGCCTGAACCCGGACAGCACGCTCGCGTGGCGGTTTGCGACCGGGAGCTGGATTACGTCGTCGCCCGCAATCGGCAGCGACGGCAGCGTGTACTTCGGGTCGTTCGACGGGAACCTGTACGCACTGAGCGAGACCGGGACCGAGCTGTGGCGGTTTTCCACCGGGGACGAGGTATCGTCATCGCCCGCGTTGGCTTCGGACGGGACCATTTACGTCGGCTCGGGTGACGGGAACCTGTACGCGGTCAACCCGGATGGCAGCGAGCGGTGGCGGTTCGCGACCGGTGACATGGTTGTGTCGTCACCCGCGGTCGGGGCGGACGGGCGGGTGTATTTCGGGTCGCAGGACAGCTCGGTCTACGCACTCGACCCGGACGGGAACCTGAAGTGGAGTTACCCCACCGGGGCATGGGTGCAGGGCTCGCCCGCAATCGGGTTCGACGGAACGGTGTACATCGCGTCGTTCGACGGGAACCTGTACGCGTTCAATCCGGACGGCACGCTCAAGTGGCGGACCGACGTGGGCGAGTGGGTCTATTCGTCGCCGGCAATCGGGTCGGACGGCAACGTCTACGTCGGTTCGGACGAGGGCTTTCTCTACGCGCTGTACCCGGACGGCAGCATCATCTGGCGGTTCGAGGTGTCCGGCCCGGTCGCGTCGTCGCCCGCGATTGACTCGGACGGCATCGTGTACTTCGGGGCCGGGAACCGGCTCTACGCGGTCAACCCGCTCGGGCAGGGCCGGATTGAGTGGTTCGTCCGCACGTACGGCCCGGTGATGTCATCGCCGGTCATCGGTCCGGACGGGGCGATTTACGTCGGCTCGGATGATGGCGCGTTGTACGCGGTGCGTGGGTCGGGCAAGCTCGACAACGGGCCGTGGCCCAGGTTCCGCCACGACGCGCGGAATACGGGCCGGGTTACGGCCTGGTAGAATTGCGCTGAGCCGGCAGCGATCGCTCAGCGGACGAGGACGGCACGGCAGGTCGCCGTGCCGTCCGGCGTTTCGAGCCGGATGAAGCAGGCGCCGGCCGGGACCCGGCGACCGTAGTCGTCGGCGCGGTCCCAGTGGATGACGTGTTCGCCCATTGGCAGCGCGGCGTCGTGGAGCCGGCGGATGCGGCGACCGGTTGCGTCGTAGATTGTGACCCGGGTCAGGCCGGACCGGGTCAGGCCGAGGTGAAGCGCGAGCCGGTCCCGGGCCGGGTTGGGACCGGCGAAGATGCGGGCGCGCGTCGGCAGGGGACGGGCGGTCGCGGCGCGGATTGCAGTCGGTGGGCCGCTGGTGGTGAACCGGATGGCGCGGCCGGGCAGGATGTCCGCCGCGGCCGGGTCGTAGATGGTGCGGTGCTTGACCGTGATGCCGACCCGGCCGTTCTCGTCCTGGATACCGGTGGTGCCGAAGTACATGAAGCCCGCGGTGCGGAACTGGAGCACAAGCTGGTTGCTGCCATCCGGGTTGCTTGTGGCCGTGTCGTAGATCAGGGCCTGGAAGCAGTCGCTGAGCGAGTCGAACGGCGGTCTGTACGCGACCGAATCCCACTCGATGATGAGCCGGTGATCAACGGCGTCATGGTACCAGAATACGTTGCCGCCGAGGTCGGGTCGCAGGTCCTGCCAGTTGACCGCGATGATCGGGACCGACGTGGCCCAGGGCAGGCGGTAGTTGTGGCTGAGCGCGGCCCCGGTCGAGCCGGGCGCTAACCAGCCGTTGCTCGATATCGAGACCGCGTCGTAGCCAACGCCGTAGTAGCGCAGCGGGCCGAACCCCGGCGGCAGGCGGACTGTGCGGGTCTCGTCGTTGCCGAGTTCGAGCCGGGTGCCGATGTCCCGGATTTCCAGCCAGTCGTACGCCGGGGCTTCGGGGTAGCCGTTGTCCACGTCGTCGTAGGCCCAGTAGAGCGGTGGCGTGCGCGGGCCGTCGGGAATCGGGTCACAGGTGTCGATGACGCCGACCGTGATTACAAACGGCCAGGACCAGTGTTTGCCGACCGCGGCCAGGTCAAGGGTGCAGGGGATTTCGACGCCGGGCAGCATGTGGGCCGCGGTGACGCGGAACGGGTCCCCGGCGGTTGTGACCCGGCATTTGCCGGTGATGGTGCCGAGGCTGCTGACCGAGTCGTCGAGTGTGAGCCAAGGGTGGGAGCAGCGGAGTGTGGCGCGCGCGTCGACCGCCTCGCCCCAGCCCGAGTTGTGGAACTCGACCACAAGGTATGAGCTTTCGCGCGGGTCGAGCCGGCCGTTGTTGTTTCCGATGTGGTCGTCGAACACGGTGTCGGTGAACGCGATTGTGGGCGTGCCGACGCGCAGCATGATGTCTGAGTCCCAGTCGTGGCCCGCGGAGTCGCGGCAGGCGAGTCGCGCGCGGATGATGTGACCGTCCGGGCAGGTGGAATCGACCCGGAACCGGAATCCGGCCGGAGTCCTGGTGGCCGAGTCGCGAGCCGGGATTGCGCCGTAGCCGAGAGTCGAGTCCAGCACGGTCAGGTGCGAGTCCGCGGTGCGGAACACGGCGACAACACCGGTCGCGGCCGAGTCACCGAAGTTCATCAGCCAGGCCGGCATCCGGACCGTTTCGCCCGGTCCGACCCAGCCGTCGCGGTTGCCCATCGGCAGGGAGTCGTGGATGACGTGTCGCAGGTAGCCGACCCATGGGCCTTGTGCGTGTACGACCCGGCAGTCGCCGAGGTAGGGGCGTAGGTTGGGGCCAATGACCGTGACCCGCATCGTGCCCGGGTGATGGGGCTCGATCGCGGTCAGCGCACGGCCGTTCGCGTCGGTGGTGTCGATGACGTAGACCGTTGAGTCCAGCGACAGGCAGACGATTGCGTTGGGGACCGGGTCGCCCGCGTGCCGGACCTCGATTGCGAACTGCGACGGGCCGAGCGGGACGATGGTGTCGTGCGTGACCGTGAGGGTGCGCGGACGTCCGGTCCAGACGTTGAGTTCCGGGTCACCGAGCAGGCACCATTCCGTGTACCAGAACTCGTTGTGTTCGAGCGTGTCGATGCGGTTGCGGGCCCGGATTGTGGCCAGGCCGAGTACCGTGATGCTGTCGCCGTAGAGCGCGTCGAAGAACCCGCGGTAGCCGGCACTGCGGTATTGCGAGCACTGCATGCTGAACCGGGTAGTGCCGAACCAGGCGAGCGCGCCGTGTAGTTGCGTGGGCGTTCCGTGGCGGATCGCCATATTGCCGAGCATGTCTTCGGTCGGCGCGAGCGTGATTGTGCCGCAGGTGGCGGATATGAATATCGGGGTCTTCGCGCCGTTGGCCCAGTGGGTGTAGTCAGGGCGGAAATAGTAGAACGGTTCGACCCAGAACCCGCCCGCGAGCCCGCGATAGGTGATGAGCGACCGGCCGCTGTTCAGAGCCGCGAGGACGTGTGAGGTGCGATGGCCGCGCAGGTTGATCAGGCTCTCGGCCTGCACGTAGCCATAGTCGAGCCAGTAGCCCCGGGCGAGGCGCGAGTCCGACTGGTAGTATCGGTCGGGCGGGCTCTCCTCGGCAATCACGGTCGTGCCGCGCAGGAGCCAGAGCGAGTCGGTGCTGTCCGGGCTGATTTCGTAGGCGAGTGTGCGGCGTACCATCAGGCTGCACTCGGTCGCGTTCGCGGCCGGGAACCGGCCGACCGGGATTTCCATCAGCCAGTCGCCGGTCATGTTGCCGTAGAAGCAGTCGTCCTCGTACTGGTACCCGGGCAGGTCGGCGGGCGAGCAGACGAGCAGCACGTATTCGGGCCCCACCGGCCAGTTCTCCCACGCGTCGCGGATGAATCCCTGGACTTCGTTCGCGTTTGAGCCGGCTTCGCTCAACGGCACGACCCGGGCGAGCACGCCTTTGCGCGTCTTCCATTCCGCGAGCGGGCGCACGACGTCTGAGTACTCGTCGGCCGCGATGATGAGATAGCGCGCGCCGGCAGTCGGCTGCGCGACGGCACCGGTCGCGAGCGCGAGCAGAACCAGGGTCAGGACCAGTCGGGATTCACTCGTCACTGACACAAAGGATACGTGTGGAGAAGCACAAGGGCAAGGCGAACGGTCGACTACCGCAACCCGGAGCCGTGACTACCAGGGTCCGGCCCGGGCATGGCAGAGCAGGGGAATAGGGATTTGAACCCCAACTGGCTGATCCAGAGTCAGCTGTCCTACCAATTAGACCATTCCCCTGTGCGAGCATCGGAAGGATATCGCCAACGGTCGTCCAGTCAAGCGGGACGTCGGGTCGCGGCGGTTCGGCTTTACATATCCCCGGTGATTCATATGATGAGGCATGGCGAATAAGAATGGACCGCAGGTCCTTGTCCTGATGGGCAGTGAGAATGACTTTGACGTAATGGCCGAGACGACCCGGATGCTTGATGAGTTCGGCGTGCGGTGGGAGATGGGCGTGGTGTCGGCCCACCGCAGCCCGGACCGGTGCCGGTTGAGCGCGCGGGGCGCGAGCCGTCGCGGGGTGCGGGTCATCATCGCGGGCGCGGGCAAGGCCGCGCACCTGGCCGGGGTGATTGCCGCGCATACGACCCTGCCGGTCATCGGCGTGCCGATTGACGCCGGGATGTCCGGGCTTGACGCGCTGCTGGCAACGGTGCAGATGCCGCGCGGAGTCCCGGTCGCGACGATGGCGGTGGGGAAGTCCGGGGCGGTGAATGCCGCGCTCCACGCGGTCGCAATCCTGGCCCTGGGCAACGTGGCGCTGGCGCGCAGGCTGACGGCGTTCCGGCAGAAGCAGGCGCGGGGAGTCGCGGCCTCGGCGCGCCGCGTCGCCGCAAAGACCAAGCGAGGATAGCAGGTCGGTACGGAGGTGGCTATGGCAGGGACCCTTCTGAAGGCCGAATTGCCGGGCATCGCGCTGGCCGGGCGCGGCAAGGTGCGGGATATGTTCCACGTTGACGGCAACCTGTTGATTGTCAGCACGGACCGGATGTCCGCGTTCGACGTGGTGCTGCCGGACGGGATACCGGACAAGGGCAAGGTGTTGACCCGGTTGTCTGAGTTCTGGTTCGGGCGCAGCAGTGATATCGTGCCGAACCATATGATCACGACCGACGTGGGGGCAATGCCGGACGTACTCGGGCCGCACCGGGACATGCTGGCCGGCCGGTCGATGCTGGTGAAGCTGGCCCTGCCGTTGCCGGTGGAGTGCGTGGTGCGCGGCTACCTGGTCGGGGGCGGCTGGCGTGAGTACCAGGCTACCGGTGGAGTGAGCGGTATCAAATTGCCGGCCGGGTTGCGACAGGCGGACAAGTTGCCGGAGCCGATTTTCACCCCGTCGACCAAGGCCGAGGTCGGGCACGACGAGAACATCGGTATCGAGGAGGTCGAACGCCTAGTCGGCGGCTCGATGGCCGGAACCCTGCGGGACGTTTCGCTGCAGTTGTACACGCAGGCGACCGAGCACGCGCTGCGGCAGGGCATCATCATCGCCGACACCAAGTTTGAGTTCGGGCTGCTCGACGGGGGGCTGTTGCTGATTGACGAAGTGCTGACCCCGGATTCGTCCCGGTTCTGGGACGTGAATGAGTACGAGGTCGGGATGTCGCCGCCGAGCTTCGACAAGCAGTTCGTGCGCGACTATCTCGACGGCCAGGACTGGGACAAGACTCCACCCGGGCCGCAACTGCCGGCCGAGGTCATCCGTGGTACGACCGAGCGCTACCGGGAGGCGTACCGGCGGTTGACAGGCACCGTTCTTGACTAGATGCTGGTTGCCGACTTCGACTACGACCTGCCGCCCGAACTGATTGCGCAGCACCCGGCACCGAAGCGGGACGAGTCGCGGCTGCTCGTGCTGGAGCGTGCGACCGGGGTCCTGCACGACCTCACATTTCCGGACATCCGCAACTGGCTGCACCAGGGCGACCTGCTGGTGTTGAACAACACCCGGGTCATCCCGGCCCGGATATTCGGTCGACTCCCGACCGGCGGGAAGCTGGAGCTGCTGTTGCTGCGACAGGTGAAACCCGGGGTGTGGGAGGCGCTGTCGCGCCCGGCCCGAAAGGCCCGGGTCGGGACCGTGGTCGATTTCGGCGAGCGTCGGGCCACGGTGCTGGAGCGGCGGTCGGACGGGGTCCGGCTGGTCGAGTTCGTCCCGCCCGACATCGGCACGTGGCTGGAGCAGGCCGGGGAGCTGGCGTTGCCGCCCTATATCCGTGAGCAGTGCCACGAGCCGGAGCGGTACCAGACCGTGTATTCGTCGGTCGACGGCGCGGTGGCGGCCCCGACCGCAGGGTTGCACTTTACGTCCGCGTTGCTGGACCGGTTGCGGGATGACGGGGTCGAGACCGTGACCGTTACCCTGCACGCCGGGCTCGGGACGTTCCGCCCGGTCAAGGTTTCGCAGGTTGAGGAGCACGACATGCACCCGGAGCAGTTCGAGCTGACCGAGGCGGCGGCGGCACAGGTGAACCGGGCGCTGGCGGACGGTCGTCGCATCGTGTGCGTCGGAACGACGGCAGTGCGGGTCATCGAATCCCGGGCTGTGCGCACCGACAGCGGCTGGCGGGTCGAGCCGGGAACCGGTGACACGGAGCTGTACATCTACCCGGGCTATGAGTGGCGCGCGACGAACGCAATCCTGACGAACTTCCACCTGCCGAAGTCAACGCTGCTGATGTTGGTGTCCTCGTTCGCGAGCCTGGACCGGATTCGGGAGGCGTACCGGCACGCGATTGAGGAGCACTACCGGTTCTACAGCTTCGGTGACGCGATGCTGATTGCCTGACAGGTGTGATGGAACAGATTTCGATACTCGACTTGCTGGGCGCCACCGGCGGGCGGCTGTTGCAGCACGGGGCCGATGATGTCACCGGGGTCACAATCGACTCCCGTCACGTGCAGGACGGGGACCTGTTCATTGCTGTCAAGGGTGACCGGTTCGACGGGCACCACTACGCATCGGACGCGGTGCAGGCGGGTGCCAAGGCGGTGGTGTTGTCGGACTCCAGGTTCGCGCCGGATACGGGCGCGGTGATACTGGTTCGGGACACGCGCCAGGCCCTGGGTGCCGTGGCCGCGTTTCATCGTCAGCGGCTGGGGGTCCGGGTCGCGACGGTGACGGGCAGCAACGGCAAGACTACTGTCCGGGGCATGCTCGCGGCCATACTGAAGCCACGGTTCCGGGTCCTGGAGGCAGAGGGTAACTTCAACAACGACATCGGTGTGCCGTTGACCCTGTTCCGGTTGACTCCACAGACCGAGGTCGCGGTCCTCGAAATCGAGATGAACGAGCCGGGTGGAACCCGGCGACTGGCGGATATCAGTCGGCCCGAGGTCGGCGTGATCACCAACGTCGGGGATTCACACCTGGAGTCCTTGCACGACCGTCAAGGTGTTGCGCGCGAGAAGGCCGAGTTGCTGGAGGCGCTGCCCGACACCGGCACCGCGGTGGTCAACGGTGATGACGAACTGGTCATGGAGATGGCCCGGCGCTTCGGGCACAGCAAACAGGTTACGTTCGGGACCGCGACCAGCGCGGATGTGTTCGCCCGTGATATCGTCGACCACGGCCTGGACGGGAGCGAGTTCCTACTGCAGGGCGAGCACCGGGTGCGGGTGCGTTTGCCCGGGCCGCACAATATCGCCAACTGCCTGGCCGCGGCCGCGGCGGCCAAGGCGCTGGGTATCGAGTTCGACATGATGCCCGACCCGCTGGCGGCATATGAGCCGCAACCGATGCGCCTGGTGGTCAAGCGGCTCGGCGACATCACGGTGCTTGATGATTGCTACAACGCCAACCCGCAGTCGATGCGGGCGGCGATGGACGTCCTGTGCGCCAGTGTTGAGAAGGGACGCCGGGTGGCCTTCCTTGGTGACATGCTGGAGCTGGGCGAGCACGCGGTCGAGTTTCACACCGCAATCGGCCGACGGGTGGTCGGGTGTCTCGACCGGGTGGTCTTTGTCGGGCCGTTGGGCGGGCATGCGGCCGCGGTCGCAATCCGGGAGGGGATGGGAGCCGACCGGGTCCGGGTGTACAGTGAGAGCGAGCAGGTGCTTCCCGAACTGTTTGACATGATTCGGCCCGGGGATAGAATCCTCGTCAAAGGTTCGCGTACGATACGTATGGAATTGATAGCGCAGGCTTTAGAGGAGAAGTATGGCGGGTAATCCCATCCGATTCACCGATACCACGTTGCGCGATGCGCACCAGTCGCTCTGGGCGACTCGAATGCGAATCGAGGACATGCGCCCGATCCTTGCATCCATCGACCAGGTCGGGTACTGGTCCCTGGAAGTGTGGGGTGGGGCGACATTCGACGTGTGCCTGCGGTTCCTGAACGAGGACCCGTGGGATCGGCTGTCCGAGATTCGTGAGAAGGTCCCGAACACCAAACTGCAGATGCTGCTGCGGGGCCAGAACGTGGTCGGGTATCGCAACTACCCGGACGACGTGCTGGAGGAGTTCGTCAAGCACGCGGCCGACCGCGGGCTCGATATCTTCCGGATATTCGACGCGCTGAACGACGTCCGGAACCTTGAGAAGGCGATTGAGTTCGTCAAGCAGGCCGGTAAGCATGCGCAGGGGACTCTGTGCTATGCAATCAGCCCGATCCATACGCTCGATTACTACGTCGAGCGGGCGCGCGAGCAGAAGGAAGCGGGCATCGACTCGATCTGCATCAAGGACATGGCCGGCATCCTTGCCCCGCAGGCCGCGTACGACCTGGTGTCCGCGCTCAAGTCCGAGACCGGGCTCCCGGTCCAACTGCACTGCCATGCATCGAGCGGGATGGCGGTCGCGACCTACCTGAAGGCGGCCGAGGCCGGGCTCGACGTGATTGATACCGCCACCGCGCCGCTTTCATTCGCCACGTCCCAGCCCGCGGCCGAGACCTTGGTTGCCTGTTTCGCCGGTACGGACCGGGACCCGGGGCTGGACGTCGCGGCGATGGAGAGCATCGAGCACCATTTTGTGGCGGTCGAGGCCGGGCGTCGCATCGAAGGCATCAAGGTTGTCGATTCGATGGTGATTACGCATCAGATTCCGGGCGGCATGGCGTCGAACCTGCTCTCGCAGTTGCGCGAGCAGAAGGCAAGCGACCGGCTCGCCGAGGTGCTGGACGAAGTGCCGCGCGTGCGCGAGGACCTCGGGTATCCACCGCTGGTCACGCCGACCAGCCAGATTGTCGGTGTGCAGGCGGTGATGAACGTGCTGTCCGGTGAACGGTACAAGCTCGTGCCCAAGGAAGTGAAGGATTACGTGAAGGGCCTGTACGGTCGTTCGCCCGCGCCGGTCCGCGAAGCGGTCGCCGCGAAGATACTGGGCAAAGAGAAGCCAATCAAGGGCCGTCCGGCCGACCGGCTCGAACCGGCCCTGCCCAAGGTCCGCAAGGAGCTGTCCGGGGACATGGTGGAGAAGGACGAGGACTACGTGTCGTACGCCCTTTTCCCGGAGGTGGCCCTGAAGTTCTTCAGGTGGCGGAAGAATCCGACGCCCCCTGAGCCCGCTCCTGAGAAGAAGAAAGAAGAAGCTTCCAAGGACCCGCAGGCTCCCGCAGCCACTCCGGCGAAGCCGGGCGAGGTGGGAGTCTGGACCGTGCGCGAACTGATCGAGCTGGTTTCCTATCACCAGATAACCGATCTTGAGTGGGAGCACAAGAAGGACCGGATTCGCATCAGCCGTGGTTCGGCCCCAGCCGGGCAGTCTTCGGCGACTACGGCCGGGCCGGCACCCGCGCCCGTTCCGCAACCTGGGCCGAGGACCGAGTCCCCACCGGTTGAGACCGTCGCACCGCCACCCGTATCCGAGCCGACACCGGCCGCGAAGCCGACCGAGGAAACACCGGCTGGAGCCCCGGGACCCAACGTCGAGGAAATCACGTCGCCGATGGTCGGTACGTTCTTCCTGCGCGCGCGGCCGGACGCACCACCGTTCGTGGACAAGGGCGATGTTGTCGATCCCGGGCAGACGTTCTGCATCGTCGAGGCGATGAAGTTGATGAACGAAATCCAGGCGGAGAAGAAATGCCGGATTGTGGACACACTGGTCGATGACGGCGAGTCGGTTGAATACGGCCAGCCGCTGTTGCTGGTCGAACCACTCTAGGCCGGGCGGTCGGGAGGTGACATGAGAAACACGGTGGTCGGTTTCGTGCTGGTTGTATTCGCCACCGGCGGGCTCGGAGCCGGGTTGGGCGACGAAACCATGTCCGCCCTTGAGCACGGCCTGGATGCGCTCGGCATCCGGCCCGCGGAGCTGACGTACCACAAGCAGTGGGCGACCGACAGTTTCTTCCGGCTCCAGGCGGTCGATTACCTGCTCGACAACCCGTTGGAAGTCGCCGCGTACGTGGACTCGTTCGCAGAGCAATTCCTGGACAATCGTGAGAGCCTGGTGCGAAGAACGTGGCTTCAATGGGTTGAGACCGATGTCGAATTGAGGGGCCGGGATTCGACCCGGCTGCGGCGGGAAGTCGAGGTTGCGGCCCGGGACACGGTCCCGGGTACGGGTATGCTGCCCGAGCCGCTGGGTCGTGCGGTCAACCTTGTCATCGGTTCATTCCGGGTCGGGTCCCGATACCTTGGCCAGGCGGTCGCCGGGTTGAGCGAGCGGGAACTGGACGTGCTGGTCGGTGAAGGGCCCGGGTTCTGGGAAGAAGACGACACATTGCGGCCGACCACGTGTGGGGTCCTGCATCGTGAATTCGGGCTCGACTATGATACGGTGCCGGAGGTCAAGGCCGAGACCCTGCTCGCCTGGACGCGCAGGCTCGACCGTCGAGCCCTGGCCCTGGCCGGGCTGGCCGTGGTCAGCGGGGTGCAGGCTGCCGAGCGGTTGTTCGATGGGCATTCGCCCGAGATGCCGCGCCATGCAATCGGCGAAACGGCAGGCGGTGTGGACGGCACAATACTGCTTGTGGTTACGACGCGATTCGGCCGTGTGATTGTCGGCGGCGCGGGCGACAACACGTACCACGAGGATTGCTGCCTGATTATCGACCCGGGCGGCGATGACACGTACCGAAACCGGGCCGGCGGCGCGGTCGGGATTATCGACGGCGCTTTCTCGGTCGTGATCGACTGCGCAGGGGACGACCTGTACGCGTCTTCTCGTATGTTCAGCCAGGGAGCGGCGCTGTTCGGAGCCGGCGTGCTGATTGACATGGCGGGCAACGACGTGTACCGGGCCGCCGAGTTCGCGCAGGGGGCCGGGCTATTCGGCACCGGGGTGCTGGTTGACCGTGCGGGTCAAGACCTGTACGAGGCGGCGACTTTCGTCCAGGGCAGCGGGATGTTCGGCATCGGCCAGTGTGTGGACGCGGGCGGTAATGACAGTTATCGGTGCCACTGCTACGGCCAGGGGTTCGGGTCGGTTCACGGCTACGGGCTGGTCATGGACCGGGCCGGCAACGATTGCTACTACGCGGGCGGCGAGTACACGCACGAGCCGTTGCTGCCGCACGAGTACCGGAGCTTCGCTCAGGGGTTTGCGCTCGGCTGGCGTCCGGACGCGGCCGGGGGAATCGGGTTCCTGTGTGACAGTGCGGGCAACGACTTCTACAACGCTGAGGTGTACGCGCAGGCGACCAGCTACTGGTACTCACTCGGGATGCTCTGGGACGGTGCCGGGTACGACCACTACCTGGCGGCCCAGTACTCGCAGGGCGCGGGCATCCATCTTGCGGTCGGCGGGCTGGTGGACTGCGAAGGCAACGATTCCTACTATTCGCGGCTCGGGCCGAGCCAGGGTGAGGGACACGACCTGTCGGTCGGACTCCTGCTCGACCGCGAGGGGAACGACGTCTACCACGCATCCGGCGGACAGGGCACCGCGTTGACCAACTCGGTCGGCCTGTTCGTGGACGTCACCGGCAATGACGTCTACTCATCAACCGAGGCCCTGGCCCTGGCCGGTGGGCGTCCGGCCCGCGGGTTCGCGAGCGTGGGCAACTTCCTCGACCTGGCCGGTCAGGACCGGTACACCGCGGGCAGCGCGGGTGCGGACTATACCTCGTGGACCAATGCTACGTACGGTGCCGGTACGGACGTCGGCAATGAGCCGGTCCCGGGTGATGCGGAGGATGAGGGTGATACGCTTGCGGCCTGGGCGGACAGCGCCGAGATTCCGATTGACACGGTCTTCAAGTACGCTGCCATGTGGGAAGTGGGCAATGCCCGGGCCAGGGTCAGGCAGGCTCGGGCCCGGCTTGAGGAACTGGGTCAGGCCGCGCTTGAATGGGTGTACGAGAACAAGGTGGACTCCAAGAGCGGGCTCGAATCGCGCGCGGTCGAGAAGCTCAACAAGGTGATGCCGGACAGTGCAAAGCCGTTCCTTTACCGGGCACTGCACGACGAGCGAAGGCGCGCGCGCGCCAACGCGGTCTACTGGCTCGGCAAGCTTGAAGATGAGGCCCGGGATGCGGTCGATTCGTTGTTCGGTGCGATGGCGGACGAACGGGCGAGTCCGCGCTGGGTCGTCCGGGCATTGGGCGATATCGGGGATTCGACCGTGGTGCCGCGCATCCTGTTCCTGCTCCGGGACGAGTACGAGCCGTCGCGGATTGTGACTGCGGAGGCGTGCGGCAAGCTGAAGAACCCGGTGGCGATTCCGGACCTGGTCCGGACACTGGATGACCGGTTGTTCACGGTGCGGTCAGCGGCCGAGGCCGCGCTTGAGAAGATCGGGCGTCCAAGCCTGGAGCCGCTGCTCGATGCTCTTCCCGACATGGAGTCGCCGGCTCTCGGGCACGCGTTGCGCGTCGCGGGTCGGGTGGCCGCAGACCTGGATATGCTTGATGACCTTGAGCTCCGGGTGCGGTGCCGGCAGGCGTTCCTGCCGCTGCTCGAGCACGAACGGGCGTTCGTGCGGATGCAGGCGGTGGAGGCGCTCGGGCACTTCATGGACGACCCGCTGCGTCGGGAGCTCGAGGCGGCCGCGGCCGGTGAGGTGAATCGGTTCGTGCTCAGTGCGTACGAGAAGCTGCTGAGTAGTGACCAGTCGGCGCACGGTTCGGGTCATTGACAGTTCCCGACAGCAGGGTAAAATCTGTGCTCATCGTGAAGAGGGTACTATGCATAAGCAGCTTCACTATCAAACGGCAGCCCGGTTGCTGTGGGCAACGGCCTGCTCCCTGTGTATGTGCAGCCCGAGAGGCGGACGGCTGTGATCAGTAGCCGCAAGTCCAAAGCAATCGGTTTGTTCTCCGGCGGTCTGGACAGTATCCTGGCGACCAAGCTGGTGACCGAGCAGGGCATCGAGGCGGTCGCGTTGCACTTCCAGGTGCCGTTTCGGGCTCCGGGTCGTCCGGGTGAGCCGGCGAAACTCCAGCGACTGGCCGAGTTGGTCGGTGCGAGCCTGATATCGGTCCCGGTCGAGGAGGACTACCTCGGACTGGTGCGAGCGCCGGAGTACGGCTACGCCCGGGGAATGGCGCCGTGTATCGACTGCATTGTGTACATGGTCCAGCGGGCCCGGGACCTGGCGAAGCAGATCCATGCCGATTTCATCTTCACCGGTGAGGTGGTCGGGCAGCGTGCCCGGTGCCAGAACAAGCGTTCCCTGAAAGTGATTGAGAAGGCGACCAGGACCGAGGGTCGACTGTTGCGACCGCTGTCAGCCAAGCTGCTGGACCCGACCGTTCCTGAGTTGACTGGTCTCATCCGGCGCGAGCGGTTGCTGGACCTGAAAGGTCATGGCCGTCGTCGCCAGATGCGGCTGGCCCACGAGTTCGGTATTATCGAGTACGGCGCACCGACCGGTGGGTGTATGCTGATTGACCGGGGCTACGCGGCGCGCGTACGCGACGCGGTCGACTACGACGAACTGCTGTCCGATCGGCTCGACATCCTCAAGTCGGGCCGGCACTTCCGGCTCGGGAGCGGGGTCAAGGTGGTTGTGGGTCGGAACGAGAGCGAAAACGTCCGGTTGGAAGGCATCGCCGGTCCCGAGGATGTGGTTTGCCGGCCGGTGGAGGTGATGGGACCGATTGTCGTCCTGCGCGGCGAGGAATTGTCGGACGAGGACCGTGAGGCGGCTGCCCGCATTTGTGCCCGGTATTGCGACGGCGACTCCCGCAAGTCGGTCAAGGTGGCCTGTGGTGACAAGGAGAAGCGGGTTCGGCGGGCGCCGAAGAAGTCCCTGGACGAGTGGCGCGTGGTTGCAGTGGAAAAAGAAGAAGAGGAGACCGACGATGACGGATGAGATTCGCGAGAAAGTGAAGCAGGTCCTGGATGCCGAGGTCCGGCCCATGCTGCAACGTGATGGCGGTGATGTGGAGCTGGTCGAAGTGACCGAGGATGGCGTTGTGCGTGTGCGACTGACCGGCGCGTGTTCCGGTTGCCCGTTTTCGGCCATGACTCTCGCGGTCGGGGTCGAGCAGACTCTCAAGGAGCGGATTCCCGAAGTGGTTCGGGTCGAACCGACGGACTGATTCCGGTCCGGTCTCGCATTTGAGTCGCGCCTTCGGGCGCGACTTCACATTTCCAGGTAGTCCGGAACGCCTTCGAGGTGGCTCTGCCGGTAGGCCAGGCTGTGAGGCAGCAGATACCGGGTGGTCGCGTAGAACCCCGCCCGCCGCGGCC
>CBDUZK010000024.1:0-18638 GCA_965371675.1 uncultured bacterium
GACTTGCGCGGCCGGACCGGCATCATTCCTGCCTAGTCCCGGATTCGTTATCTGCGGCGTGCGTTCTCGCGCGTCAAGTCGGCGGCCTCGCGCGGCGTGATGCCAATCAGTTCCGCCAGTCGGCGAACCGTGAATTCCACCAGCGCCGGCTCGTTGCGCTTGCCCCGATGCGGTTCAGGTGTGAGGTAGGGCGCATCCGTCTCCACCATCAGCCGGTCATGCGGCACCGTCTTCACGACCCCCAACAGACGTTCGTCACCGAACGTCAGGTTACCGGCGAAAGAGATATAGTAGCCCTGTTCCACCGCCCATTCAGCCATCTTCTGGTCACCGGCAAAACAATGGAACACACCGGCGTGATAGTCATGTTCTTCCAGTATGCTGCGCGCCCGGCTCGCGGCATCACGCACGTGCAGCACCATCGGCAGGTCCATGGCCTGTGCCAGCTCGACCTGAACGCCGAACGCCACCTCCTGGTTCGACCGCGAAGAGATACCGCGGAAGAAATCGAGCCCGATCTCACCGATTGCCTTGATACTCGGCTCGACACACATCTCCTTCAGCGTCATTACATCGACACTGCGAAACCCGTCCGCCTCGTGCGGATGGGTACCGATTGCGCAGTAGAAACCGTCATGCTTCTGGCAGAGCTTGATCGCCTCCTGGCTGTCGGGCACGTTCTGGCTCGCAAGCAGGAGTTCCCGCACCCCGGCGTGGAACGCCCGCTTCATCACCGCCTTCAGGTCACCGGCGAACTGGTTATCGGTCAGGTGGCAATGGGAATCGAACAGGTTCAACCCGTCCGGGTTATGGCGGGAACGACGCGCTTTCAACTATGACACTCCACTGCCCGGCGCAACGTCCTGGTCCGGACCGACCAGCGCAACCGTCTCCCCGTCGACCGCGGCCAGCAACATCCCGTTCGACTCCACGCCGCGGATCTTCGCCGGGGCCAGGTTCACGACCACGACAACGGTCTTCCCGATCAGCACGCCCGGCTCATAGGCTTTGCCGATACCTGCAACTACCTGGCGCTGCTCGCCGCCGAGGTCCACCATTATCCTGATGAGCTTGTCCGTATCAGGCACCCGCTCGGCGCTCACAATCCTGCCGGTCTTCAACTGGATCTGCTTGAACTCGTCGAACGTAATCATCTTCGTCTCCTCCGGCTTCCCGCCTGCCTCCGCCGGCTCACGCGACTCCTTCGATTCCGCACCCAGCTTCGCGACCTGGGTCGCCACAAACGAATCGTCCAGCTTCCGGAACAGTATCTCGACCGGCCCGAGCTGACCCGGAACAGCCGGGTTTCCGGCGTCATCCCACTTCCTCTTGCCCAGGCCCAGCATGTTCCCGATCTTCCGGCTGGTGAACGGCAGGAACGGGTACAGCAGCACCTCAAGCGCGGAAACCAGCCGGATGCAGGTTGCCAGCGTCCGGTCGCATTCCGCCTGGTTGTCCTTCACGCTCCGCCACGGTGCCTGCTTGTCGAAGTACCGGTTCCCGAGCGCCGGCAGCGTCATCACCTCGCGGGCCGCGTCCTTGAGCCGGTAGGTATCAATCATCTCACCAATCCGGCCCGGGGCTGCCTCGATCTTCTTCAGCACCTCAAGCCCGGCTTCGTCGTCCGCGGTGACATCCGACACGCGGCCGCCGTAGTTCTTGTTCAGGAACACGGCAACGCGGTTCACGAAGTTGCCCAGCACGTCCGCCAGTTCGTTGTTGTTCCGGGCGTGGAAGTCACGCCAGGCGAAATCCACATCACGGTTCTCGGGAAGATTCACGGCCAGCGCGTAGCGCAGCGGGTCGGCCGGGTACTCGTCCAGGTACTCGGGCAGCCAGAGCGCCCAGTTACGCGAGGTCGAGAACTTGCGGCTCTCGATGTTAAGGAACTCGTTGGCCGGGATGTCAGTCGGCAGCACCCACTCGCCGTGCGCCATCAGCATCGCGGGCCAGACCATCGCATGGAACACGATGTTGTCCTTGCCGATGAAGTGCACGAGCCTGGTGTTCGAGTCCTCCCAGTAGTCACGCCACCGGTCGGGCTTGCCCTGCCGCTCGGCCCATTCCTTGGACGAGGACACGTAGCCGATTGGCGCGTCGAACCAGACGTACATGACCTTTCCCCTGGCTTCCGCCAACGGCACCGGCACTCCCCACGACAGGTCTCGGGTTATCGAACGGTCGCGCAACCCGGCCTTGAACCAGCCCTCGCAGAACCGACGCACGTTCGGCTTCCAGTCGGATTTGGTATCCATCCACTTGCGCAACGGCTCCTGGAACTTCGACAGCGCGAAGAACCAGTGCTCCGTTTCCCGCACCTCCGGCGTTTCCCCACAGGTCTTGCAGCGGGGCTCAATCAGGTCCAACGGCTCAATCCACCGACCACAGGCTTCACATTGGTCCCCACGCGCATCCTCAGACCCGCAGTTCGGACACGTGCCCTCGACGTACCGGTCAGCCAGGAACATGTTGCAGGACGGGCAGTAGAGCTGGCGTGTGGTCCGGGGCGTTATCAACCCCTTGTCGTACACCTTGCCGAAGAAATCCCGGGACGTCTTGTGGTGCAGCGGCAACGAAGTCCGGGAGTAGTTATCGAACTCGATGCCGAAATCCTCAAAGGCCTTCCGGATGCGGACGTGGTACTTATCGACTATCTCCTTCGGGCTGAGTCCCTGCTTCTGCGCCGCGAGCGTGATCGGCACGCCATGTTCGTCCGACCCGCACATGTAGACGATGTCCGAACCCTTAAGCCGGTGGTATTTGACAAAGATGTCGGCGGGAAGGTAGGCGCCTGCAACCTGGCCGAAATGGACGTCGCCATTGGCATACGGAAGCGCACTCGTGACCAGTATCCTCACGGCGCAAAGAATACTTACCGACTCTCTGAAGTCAAGCGAGCCGGGCGTCCGGAACCCTTGACAACCGCACCGCCACTACTACAATTCCGCACTGATGCTGACCTTCCCCGGCGGAGCCCACCCTCCTGAACACAAGGACGCGACCGGGCACAAACCGATCGAGTCGCTGCCCCTGCCGGCAAAGGCATTCGTGCTCATGTCGCAGCACATCGGCGCCCCCTCAAAGCCGCTTGTCGAAAAGGGAGCCGTGGTGAAAACCGGCACCGTCATCGGTGAACCCCAGGGACGAGTTTCGGTCCCCACGCATGCGCCGGTCTCCGGCACGGTCACGGACGTAATCGAAACCCGACACCCGCTCTCCGGCGGACCGGTGACGATGGTCGTCATCGAGTCCGACGGCAACGATACACCCGATGACTCCATTGCCGAACGCGACACCACCGAGCTGACACCACAGCAGATTATCGAAGCAATCCGGGCCGCGGGAGTCGTCGGCATGGGCGGCGCCGCGTTCCCGACCTTTTTCAAGCTCTCGCCCCCGAAGGACAAACCAATCAACACCCTTATCCTCAACGGGTGTGAATGCGAGCCCTTCCTGACCGCTGACCACCGGGTCATGCTCGAACAACCGCAGGACATCATCGAAGGCGTGGGCTTCATCGCCCGGGCGCTCGGAGTCAGTAACGTCATCATCGGTATCGAGAACAACAAGCCCGACGCAATCGAAGCCATGCGCCGGGCGATTGGCGATACCGCGTACCGGGTCGAACCACTCAAGACCAAGTACCCGCAGGGCGCGGAGAAACAGCTCATCAAGGCCTGCGTCAGACGTGAAGTACCCTCGGGCGGGTTGCCGATGGATGTCGGGTGCGTGGTTCAGAACGTCGGCACCGCAGTCGCGGTCCGGGACGCGATCCGCAGCAACCGTCCTCTCTACGAACGGATTACGACCGTGACCGGGCCGGCGGTGAAGGAACCGAAGAACCTCCGCGTCCGCATCGGAACCCCGGTGAGCGAACTGATTGACTACTGCGGCGGCTACCACGGCGACCCGGCCAAACTCATCATGGGTGGCCCGATGATGGGCATCACGGTTTCCTCGGACCAGACCCCGGTGACGAAAGGCACGTCGGGCGTGCTCGTGCTCGACGCGAAGAGCGCGGCCGAGCCCGCCGAGAGCGACTGCATCCGCTGCGGCCGCTGCATCAAGGCCTGCCCGATGGGCCTGGCCCCGCAGCGTCTGTACTATCACATCCGCAGCAAGCGGTTCGACGACGCCGAGGCGGAATACGTCATGGACTGCATCGAATGCGGCTCGTGCGCCTACGTCTGCCCGGCAAGACTCCGGCTCGTCCACCGCTTCAAGTACGCCAAGTCCGAAATCATGGCACGGCGGAAGAAGAAGTAATGGGCAACCTCACCGTCTCCGCCTCTCCCCACATCCGCTCCGGCGCCAGCACCAGGCGCATCATGCGGATGGTCATCATCGCCATGCTACCCGCGTTCGCCGGCTCGGTCTGGTTCTTCGGCTGGCGCGCGCTGATGCTCGTCGGCCTGAGTGTCGCGTCCGCAATCATCTTCGACGCCCTGTCCCAGAAGCTGTTCGGCCGCAAGGTGACCATCACCGACGGCAGCGCGGTCATCACCGGCATGCTGGTCGCGTTCAACCTGCCGCCGGGCGTACCCTGGTGGATACCGGTAGTCGGCTCCGCGTTCGCGGTCATCGTCGTCAAACAGTTCTTCGGCGGCCTCGGTCACAACTTCATCAACCCGGCCCTAGCTGCGCGCGCGTTCCTGATGGTATCATGGCCCGGCCTGATGACCGCGAAATGGCTTGCCCCGCGCGGCGGCACGCTGTCCGGGCTCGACGCAATCACGACCGCGACCCCGCTCGCCCTGCTCAGGAACCCGGCCGAATTCGTCGGGGCCGGCGGTAGCGCGGCATCACTCCTGGCCCAGGCCCAATCCTGGCCCGTGGTCGGCAGGCTCTTCTTCGGCAATGTCGGCGGCTGCCTGGGCGAGACTTCGGGCCTGCTGCTTCTCATCGGCGGGCTGTTCCTCGTCTTCTTCCACCGGCTGATCGACTGGCGCATCCCGGTCGGCTACATCGGCACGGTACTGGTCCTGGTACTCGTCCTGCCTGGCCCGAAGCACGACCTGCTGCCCTACGTCGCGTACCACATATTCGGCGGCGGGCTGATGCTCGGCGCGTTCTTCATGGCCACTGATTACGTCACATCGCCCATCACCGGCAAAGGCCGCTGGATATTCGCGGTCGGGTGCGGAGTCCTGACCGTCCTCATCCGCCTCTGGGGCGGGTATCCCGAAGGGGTATCATATTCAATCCTGCTGATGAACGTCGCGGCTCCGATTATCGACCGGTTCACCCGGCCCCGGCTCTTCGGCCGAATCAGGAAGGCAAAGGCATGAGTGCCGGCTCCGGTTGGGTCAACTCCAAGGTCTGGATGGTGGTATCGCTCGTCATCGTCTGCGTCACGGCCGCGTTCGCCCTGTCCCGGGTCTATCTCATGACCAAACCGGTGATCCAGGAACAGAAAGAACTGGCGATCAAGAACGCGCTCGGTGAAGTCCTGCCCGCGGCTGCGAGCTTCGACGAACAGGAACCCGGCACGCTCTGGTACGGGCTCGACTCCGAAGGCGTGAAGGTCGGCATCATCATCATGGTCGCCCCGCGCGGCTACGCCGGGCCGGTCGAAGTCATGGTCGGGGTCGACCTCGACGGCAAGGTCACCGGGATCCGGGTCGCATCCCCGGCCGAAGGCCTGAAAGAAACACCGGGCCTGGGCCTGAAGGCACGCGACGACCGGTTCCAGGGCCAGTTCCAGGGCAAGGTCGCAACCGACATCAGGCTCAAACGTGACGGGGGCACAATCGACGCCATATCCGCGGCCACGATCACGTCCCGCGCGGTCGCCGACGGTGTCCGGGAAGGCATCGAGCAGTACGCGGAGCACCTGAAGCCATGAATCCCGGCAAGCCGTCGCGCCTGCGCTACTTCACCTCCGGCATCATCCTCGAGAACCCGCTCCTGGTCCTGATGATCGGGCTCTGCCCGGCCCTGGCCACCACGGTTTCGGCCCGCGACGGCCTCGGCATGGGCCTGGCCACGTCCTTCGTGCTGATCGGCTCGAACCTCGTCGTGTCCCTGCTCCGGAAACTCATCCCGTCTTCCATCCGCATCCCGATCTTCATCATCGTCATCTCCTCCTTCGTCACTATCATCGACTACGTACTCCAGGCATACCAGCCCGCGCTCTACTCCGTACTCGGGGTATTCGTACCGCTCATCGTCGTCAACTGCGTAATCCTCGGCCGGGCCGAAGCGTTCGCCTACCACCACGGCATCCGGGATTCCCTGCTCGACGCGCTCGGCAAGTCCCTCGGCTTCACCCTTGCCCTCGGCGTGATGGGAATCATCCGCGAGCTGTTCTCGGCCGGGACCGTCTTCGGTTTCGTGGTCACGCCCGCCGCGTTCCGCGCGTCGCCGGTCCTGTTCATGATATTCCCGCCCGGCGCGTTCCTGCTCATCGGCATTCTCAAGAGCGTCGTCAACCGCCTGACTGCGGCGAAGCAAACCTGACAATGAACCACCTTCTCCTCTCTACATCTTCGTGCCTTCCTGACAGGAATCGTCCTGGCGGTTCACAACTCCGCTCCTCTTGGCGGCCCTGTTCGCCTTCTGCCTTCTACCATCTTCGTGTTCTTTGTGCCTTTGTGGTGAAACTCCTCTCGGCTCCGACCATCAACCTTGGCGCTCTTGGCGGGCTTGGCGGTTACTGATATGCAGCTCAACGCCGGCCAGATATTCCTCGCCGCTTTCCTCATCAACAACATCCTGCTCATGCGCTTCATCGGGCTCTGCCCGTTCTTCGGGGTCTCGACCGCGGTCCCGACCGCGGTCGGCATGAGCGCCGCGGTCATGTTCGTCATGCTCCTCGCCACCTGGGTCACCTGGATACTGTTCCATGCGGTTCTCGCGCCGCTCGGCCTCGTGTTCCTGCGCACCGCGGTGTTCATCCTCATCATCGCCTCACTGGTCCAGGTCGTCGAGATGTTCCTCAAGAAGTACATGCGCACCCTCTACTCGTCGCTCGGCATCTTCCTGCCCCTGATTACCACCAACTGCGCCATCCTCGGCGTCACCTTCCTCAACGTGGACTTCAACTTCAACCTGATCCAATCCACCGTATTCGCGGTCGGCTCCGGGCTCGGGTTCGGGCTCGTCATCATCCTGTTCGCCGCCATCCGCGAGCGGCTCAACGATGCGCCGGTCTCAAAGAGCTTCAAAGGCTACCCCATCGCCTTCGTCGCCGCCTCACTCGTGGCGCTGGCATTCATGGGGTTCGCCGGACTGCTGGGGATAGCGCTGTGAGGAAAAGGACCACGGACCCAAGGGCTCAAATGGCTGACCCTCGACCCCTGTTCTAATCATGGGCTGGAACACAACCCTTATCGCGATCGCGGGTCTCGGCGGGCTCGGACTCCTCATGGGCGTGGTGCTCGCCGTCGCCTCGCTCAAACTCGCGGTCCAGGTTGACCCGCGCGAAGAACGCATCCGTGGAATACTCCCCGGGGCCAACTGCGGCGGCTGCGGCTACCCGGGCTGTGACGGCTACGCGGCCGCGGTCGCGAGCGGCGAAACCGAAGCCAACCTCTGCCCGGTCGGCGGCCCGTCGGTCGCCCGGCAGATTGCCGACATCATGGGCAAAGAAGTGGGCGAAACCGAACCAATCGTCGCCAAGCTCATCTGCCGGGGCGGAATCGCCGAAGCCCCGCACCGGTTCGTATACCAGGGCGCCACCAGTTGCCGCCAGGCCGCGCTCCTGCTCGGCGGACCCAAAGCCTGCGTCTACGGCTGCATCGGCATGGGCCACTGCGCCACCGTCTGCCCGGTCAGCGCCATCACCATGGGGCACGACAACCTGCCCCTCATTGACGAAGACAAGTGCGTCGGCTGCGGCATCTGCGTGCGTGACTGCCCGAAACAGGTCCTCCGCCTGCTGCCCAAATCCAAGCTCGTCTACCTCGCCTGTGCCAACCACGACAAAGGCCGGTCGGTCAAACAGGTATGCAAAGTCGGCTGCATCGGCTGCAGCATCTGCGTCAAGAACTGCCCGACCGATGCCCTGACCATGGTCGACAACCTGCCGGTCATGGACGAAGACAAATGCATCGACTGCGGCATCTGCGTGCACAAATGCCCCACGAAGTCATTCATCGACCGGGCCAAGGGCCGACCCAAAGCGGTCATCAGCACTGACTGCACCGGGTGCGGAGCCTGCGTCAAAGCCTGCAAGTTCAAGGCAATTCAGGGCGAAGAAAACAAACAGCACCAGGTCATCGCCGAGAAATGCATCGGCTGCGGCCTGTGTCACAAAGCCTGCCCCGAAAACGCAATCGACCTGGTCGGCGCCCTCGGCCACGCCGAACGCGTCGCCTGAACGCGCGGCCGGGCATCGCACGGCATTGACGCCGAAGATGACTGCCGGTAACCTAGACAGCAGGTCATCTATGCCTAAACAAGAGACACCCGAGCCCGACGCTGTCCACGACCCCTGGGCCCTGTCGCGAAGCATCCGCCGTTGCGCCAACCGCGGGCTCCCGCGAGTCGACTTCCTGCAGCAGGTCTCCCGGTTGATTCTCGCGTTCTCGCGCTGCGACTCGCTCGAATTGAGAGTCTGGGGTTCGGAAATCAGCTATCGCTGGTGGACCGACATGGACACACACACACCGGGCAACTTCGAGCTGCTGCCTCCCGGAGACGCAGAGTCAATCAGCAGCTTCCCCGGTGACCCGGCTCTTGAGACCGTCGTGGACTCGGTCTTGAAGAACCCGGACCAGGTCGAGACACCGGGCTTCACTCCCCACGGGAGCTTCTGGTCCGCGGATACCAGCCACCCGATCTCCGGAACCTCGAAGCGGAAGTCCATAGCCGTGTTGCCTTTCGCCATCGACGAAACGAACTCCGGGTTGCTCCTGTTGACGAGCCGACAGACCGGGTTGTTCGCAGAACAGCAGGTTGAACGGCTCGAACAGACGGCCCAGACACTGGGTCTGGCAATTGCCGATCGGCGCGCCCAGGCGGCGCTGCGCGAGCGAGTGAAGGAACTGACGTGCCTCTACGGAATCGCCCAACTCAACGCCCGGTCGGACCTGACCATTAACGAGTTCATCGCCGCGGTCGCCGAACTCCTGCCTCCGGCACTGCAGCATCCCGGGCAGGCCTCGGTGAAGATAACGTTTGCCGGACAGACCTACCGATCGAAAGAACTGCGCTCCGGCGGTCCGCAACTGACCGTTGACATAGACGCCAACGGCACAACGCAGGGCACAATCGCTGTCAGCTATCCGCTGGCCACCTGGGCCATCGAAGAGGACCCCTTCCTGCCTGAGGAAGCTGACTTGCTGCGCGCTGTCGCCAGCCAGCTCTCACTGACCGTGGAACGGAAGCTGGCCGAGACCCAGAAGACACACCTCAAGGAGCAGTTGCGTCACGCCGACCGGCTGGCGACAATCGGGCAACTGGCTGCCGGGCTCGCACATGAAATCAACGAACCCCTGGCGAATGTCTTGGGCTTCGCCCAACTGGCATCCAAGACCGCCAACCTGCCCAAGCCGGCTGCCAACGACATCGCCAAGATAACCAAGGCGGCGCTGCACGCCCGGGACGTAATCAGGAAACTCATGCTCTTCGCGCGGCAGATGCCGCCACAGACCACGACAGTGCAACTCGACAAGCTGGTTGAGGATGGTATCGGCTTCATCGAGGGCCGGTGCGCAAAGAACGACATCAAGCTGGTCCGCAGGCTCCAACCGAACCTGCCGGAGATCACCGCCGACCCGGGACAGATACTCCAGGTGCTGATCAACCTGCTCGTCAACGCCATCCAAGCCATGCCGCACGGCGGGAAACTGACCGTCACCGCCGACCTCGCCGAAGACATGGTCAGGCTCGTCGTGAAAGATACAGGCGTCGGCATGAGAGAGGACACTCGCCGCAAGGTATTCCTCCCGTTCTTCACAACCAAAGACATAAACGAAGGCACCGGCCTTGGACTGGCGGTAGTCCACGGCATCGTCACATCCCATGGCGGGACGGTCGAGGTCGAAAGCAAGATCGGCGTCGGCAGCCGGTTCATCGTCAACCTCCCGGTGACACCCCCGACCGACGACAAACAGGGAGAACGCTCATGACCAGCAAATCCGAACCCACAACCATCCTCGTTGTCGACGATTCCGCACCGACGCTGGAGATACTGCGGCGCAATCTCGAAGGCGCCGGCTACCGGGTACTGACAGCGCCGGCCGTTGTCGAAGCAATCTCCATCCTCGAACAGACGCCGGTCGACTTGGTGATTACCGACTTCAAGATGCCCGGAGCCAACGGCATGGACCTGGTTCGTCACGTCCGCGAGAACTACCGGAACACCGAAGCGATGATGATCACCGGCTATGCATCGGTCACAGGAGCGGTGGATGCGGTCAAGACCGGGGCCGAGGAATACCTGGCCAAACCATTCACCGATGAAGAGCTGCTGGCCGCGGTCCGCCGCGCGTTGGGCAAGCTCAGTATCCGTCGAGTCGGACAGGACAGTCGGAGCCGAACCACGGCAGCTCACGGGCTCATCGGCCACTCCCCCGCCATGCAGAAGATATTCGCCATCATCGACAAGGCTGCCCGGACCACAGCCACCGTCCTCATCACCGGCGAAAGCGGCACCGGCAAAGAACTCGTCGCGAGGGCAATTCACTACTCGGGTTCGCGGGCTTCGGCGCCGTTCGTGCCGGTCAACTGCGGCGGGATACCGGAAGGCCTCCTCGAAAGCGAGCTGTTCGGCTACGTCAAAGGAGCATTCACCGGCGCGGCCGACTCCAGGGCCGGTTTCTTCCAGACCGCCGATGGCGGCACAATCTTCCTGGACGAAATCGGGGAAACCAGCCTCTCGATGCAGGTCAAACTCCTGCGCGTCCTGCAGGACCGGGAAGTATGCATGGTCGGCGATGCGCGCTCGCGGCGCGTCGACGTGCGAGTCCTGGCCGCCACGAACAAGGACCTCCTCGGTCTTGTGAAGAAGGGAACCATCCGGGAAGACCTGTTCTTCCGCCTGAACGTCATCACCATCGCGGTGCCCCCTCTGCGCGACCGGGAAGACGACGTCCTGGTTCTCGCCCGGTGCTTCGCAGAGCGATTCGCCGCCGAGCTCGGCAAGCCGGTAATCGAACTGAGTGACCGGGCGCTGGCCGTGCTCCGAGGCTACACATGGCCGGGCAACGTCCGCGAACTCGAGAACCTCATCCAGCGACTGGTCGTGATGGCCGAACATCCCCAGGTCGACGTCCCGGACCTGCCTCCGTACATGCGGTTCTCGGTCGAACGCCAGCCGGACCTGACCCGGACCCTGGCCGAAGTGGAAGCCAAGTACATCCGCAACGTCCTGGCCAGTGTCGACGGCAACAAGAGCCGGGCAGCCGAGATCCTCGGTATCGACCGCAAGACTCTCCGCCACAAGCTCGCCGAAACCGACGAGGACAGCGCACACCAAACTGGGGCATAACGCCCCACTGGTTCGATTCTCCCCGGTTCGCTGACATCCGCCATCTCGGCCCGGACGCGTCGAGATCAACCACGCCGGCCCACTCTCATACCTAACCTGCCGAGAACAAAGCACCTACCGCTGCCTCGTTCTTTCCTGCCACCATCCGCAGCATCCTGGACACATCTGGCACGGCTGTTGCAGTTCCCAGAAGTGATGAATACATTGATGAAGCGCACACCTGCCGGCGACCGGCAAAGCCGAACCCGGCGAAGCCGTACCCGGCCGCGCAACACATATCACAACCAACGTCCCAGGTCGAGGAGGTCATAATGCCAGCAACCCAGACCGTACAACTGAAGCAGGAAGCGCCGACAAAGCGCGAAACCACATACGAAGGCCTGTGCGCGAACTGCAACAACGCCGAGCACTGCACCTACGCCCACAATGCGAAGAAACCGGTCCAGTTCTGCGAGATGTACGACTCGTATGCACCGGAACCGCTCCGGGCCGACCTGAGCGCGGTGCTCACGCCGGACCCGTCCGAGATGCGGCCCGAGTTGCCGATGTCCAAGGGGCTGTGCGTCAACTGCGCCAATCGCGACCACTGCATCCATGCCAAGCGGGAAGGCGGCATCTGGCACTGCGAGGAATACCGGTAGCGGAGACGCGCCGCAAGGAGCACACCCATGGCACCGACTGCAACCCTGACGGTTCGGGCCCCGGAGAAGACCCGGAAACCGGGCGTCTATGAGAACGTAGTACGCCAGTTCAACCGCGCCTCCGAACTGATGGACCTGAACGACGATATCCGCAAGGTCCTTTCAAGCCCGACCAATGAAATTGTCGTTCACTTCCCGGTGCGGATGGATGACGGTCGGATCGAGATGTTCACCGGCTACCGGGTCCAGCACAACAACACGCTCGGCCCGTACAAAGGAGGTCTCCGCTACCATCCGGCCGTGAGCTTGGATGAAGTCAAAGCGCTGGCCACATGGATGACGTGGAAATCGGCCATCGTCGACATACCGTTCGGCGGAGCCAAAGGCGGCATCCAGTTCGACCCGTCGAAACACAGCGAAACCGAACTCGAACGCATCACCCGGCGCTTCACCTGGGCGCTGGGCAGCAACATCGGCCCCGAGTACGACATCCCGGCACCCGATGTCAACACCAACGGCCGAATCATGGCCTGGATCCTCGACACCTACATGACTTCGGTTCCGCCGCAGGACCGCGCCCGCTGCATGCACATCGTCACGGGCAAGCCGGTCGGCATCGGCGGCAGTCTCGGGCGCGAAAAGGCGACCGGGCAGGGTGTCGTCTACTGCATCGAGGAATGGGCCAAGGACCACAAGTTCGACCTGTCCGGCGCTTCCTACATGGTCCAGGGATTCGGCAACGTCGGCTCCTGGGCCGCCCGGCTGCTCGACCAGCACGAATCCCGGCTGGTTGCGGCCGAAGACGTGACCGGGGCCATCAGCAACCCGGAGGGCATTGACGCCGAGAAACTGACCCGGTACGTCAAGGACAATGGCGGAGTCTACGGCTACGCTGAATCCGAGCCGATTGACCACGAAACCTTCCTCTCGACCAAGGCTGACATCTTCATCCCGGCGGCGCTCGAAAACCAGATAACCGGGAACACGGCCTCACTGCTCAACGTCCGGCTCGTCGCCGAAGGCGCGAACGGACCGACCGACACCTACGGTGATATCCTGCTGCGCAAACAGGGCATCGATGTCATTCCCGACATCCTTGCCAACGCCGGTGGTGTCATCGTCAGCTACTTTGAGTGGCTCCAGAACAAACGCAGCGAGTACTGGGAGCTGGACGAAGTCGATACCAAGTTGCACAAGAAGATCATCGCGGCCTACCGGCGGGTCAGCCGGACCGCCGCCCAGTACGACACCGACTGGCGAACCGCCGCCTACATCGTCGCCCTTGCCAGGCTCGAACGCGTCTACCGGGACCGCGGCATCTGGCCATAGCAGCTCTGCGTCTGACAACGCAAACGGAGGGGTGTGTGCCCGCGATACACCCCTCCGCCTCCTGTCCCTTTCGGATTTCAGATTCCGGATTGCACGCTCCGCACGCTTCGCAGTGACATCTCTCTTCTTGGCGTACTTGACGGCCTCCGGTCGGTCATTGGGACTTAGACCTTGGTCATTTTCTCCCTTGGCGCTCTTGGCGGCTAGTTTCCCCTGTCCGGTTCTTCCTTCCTCACTCCTCTATCTTCATTCCTTGCTCTCCACTCCTCCTTCTTCCCTCCTCTATCCTCATTCCTGGCGCTTGGCGCCGGCGGGCGCGGGCAGCGCACAACCCACCGGCACCTTCGGATTGCTCTTCTCTACGGCCCGGCCGGTGCGCCCACGTTGAACACCCCGGTCCGGATGATTTCAAGCACGGTCTGCGACAGGCCGCGGTTTGCCCACTTGGAAACCAGGGTGGCCACCGTCACCGCAAGCGCCTCACCCGAGACTTCCTGCCGCTGGAGCTTCCACACCTGGCGGCCGAAATCCAGGTACCAAGGGTAGTTGATGGTCTGGATGCCCTGCAGGTCGAGCACCTGCTTCACCTAGGACTCCATCGCGGTCAGCAGCGGGAACACCGCCTGGATATGCGCGTACATATCCGGCCGCATCGCATCCAGGGTGGCCTTGATGCGCGTGGTGTCGTACTTCGCATTCCACTTCGCAATCCGCTTCGAGGGATCAGTTGCCATAACCAGTCACCTCCTTTCTCGACCATGCTGGTGCCCGCGGTCGAACAGGCACCGCGTACTGCCTCTCTGTGTGTTCGTTCGTTGTCATCACAGGTAATAACCCGATATCCCGGTTTGGAGAAAAAGAATCTTCAGGAAATCGTCGGTTCCCGCAGATTCCCCGACTCTCCACGCAGAATCCGCAGCCCACACTTCACCAGGTACTTGCAGTGCTCCACATCACACCCCAGCTTCCGCGCAACCTCCCGGTAATGCAGACCACGCATCACGTGCATCTTCACCGCTACCCGCTGCTCCCGGCTCAGCCGGCACATGCACTTCTGCGCCCGCCGCAGCGCCAGCTTCCTCCAGAACTCCTCCGCCGGCCCGCGGACCGACGTCGGGCACAGCATGGCCATCTGCTCCACGCAGCACCGGCCCCGCACCCGCTTCCGGTGCAGGTTACGCAGGTGATTCACAGCCACCTGGCACAACCACGAACTGAACGACGCCCCGAGCGCCGGGTCATACCGGCCCAGCCGCCCGCACGCTGTCACCCATGCCCGTTGGACGACCTCCTCGGCATCCCATCGGTTCCCGCACATCTTCAGAATCAGCCCGTACACTATCGGCCTCAACCGCCGAACCAGTATCACGAACACCTCGTCCACACACTCTCCCCGCTGCGCCTTCACGACCAGTTGCTCATTGGACATCAGCTCCAACTCCGCAACGGTCGGCCCATTCCCTCCTCTGCTCTCCGACGCGGTTGCTGTAACACAAGCCATAACAACCTCCGTTGGTTCATCCGGTCCACCCGGACCGGTCAATTGTGCCTGGATAGCAGGTCGAAGAAGTTGAGCCGGTTGCGCTCAGGACGCCCCGGGTGCAACCGGCTCAACCGGCAATGCACGACTTAGCAAAGAGCGCCCGTCAGGTCAGCGCACTGACCTTCATTAGTTACATCCCGATAGAGGCAAAAGTGTGAAAACGAATCGCACCCGCCGTCAACATATCAGACGCCCGGCAACCCGGCAGGGTTGTCACAAAGCCGGTTGACAACCGACCCGCGCCCGATATCCTCGCAAGCGATGAGCGACAGAAAGAGACATCCTGACCCGGCAGTCGGGAAGACAGACAGGACGACCGACCATGCGAAGTTGGATGGACAGGGCCTCACCGGAATCGGGAATGCGCGAAGCAACCGGATTCCCCGGATGGGTAAGAGGTTATCAAGTACTGCGGCCCAGCCCCGAACCCTTCCATGACGGTCCGGATTGAAAGATGAAACGACACCAAAACACCGAGACAGAAACGGCTCGGGATGCACTCTGCACGCTTCCGACCGTGCCTTTCCACACCAACAGACTGCACCCTGGCGACGAGGCTGTCCACGATTGGTATCGGTTTGTGTTGTCGTTTCCACCACACCTCGTACGACACTATGTCGAGCGCTTCGATCTCGTACCCGGCTCCGTTGTTCTCGATCCGTTCTGCGGCACGGGCACGACGCTGGTCGAGTGCAGAAAGCTGGGCCTGAACGCCATCGGGGTCGAGTCGAATCCACTAGCCGCGTTCGCCAGCAACGTCAAAACAGACTGGAGTCCAGACCCTGCCAGATTCACAGCGCACGCCCGCGGGATCGCCCGGCGAACCGCACTGAAACTCCGCAACGGCGGCGTCCCGGAGGATTCCGCGCAACTGCTTTTCGGCGGGACGAACAGCGGCGGGGATCTTCGTGAACTACCCGAGCCTTCTCAGCGTCTCCTGCTGAAGGGTTCGATCAGTCCTCTTCCTCTGCACAAGGTGCTTGTCTTACTGGAAGCCATCGAGCGCGCGCGCGACACGCGGTTTCAGAATCACGAGAAGCTGTGCTTGGCGAAGACGGCCTTGCGCGCAAGCAACCTCCGTTTCGGCCCGGAGGTCGGCGTGGGGCTCCGCAAAGAGAACGCCCCGGTTGTCGACATATGGCTGAATCAAGTCCTCAAGATGGCTCGTGACCTTCGAGAACTGCCGAGCCGGAACGGCACCACCAGTAGCGTCTGTGAAGCCGACGCAAGACGTCTCGAAGGCATCATCCCGCCGGATTCCGTAGATGCCGTTATCACATCCCCACCCTATCCGAATGAAAAGGACTACACGCGAACCACCCGATTGGAATCGGTTCTTCTGGGTTTTGTCAGAAATCGTCAGGAAATGCAATCCGTGAAACGGATGCTCATTAGTTCGAACACGCGGTGCGCGTACAAAGACGAAGACGACGACAGATACGTCGCAGACATCCCGGCGATCCAGCAAGTGGCGCAGGAAATCGAGCGTCGTCGTATTCAACTCGGCAAGACATCAGGATTCGAGAGACTCTACGCACGAGTCACCCGGCTGTATTTCGGCGGCATGGCCAGGCATCTCGCCGAACTTCGGACGCTGCTGAAACCGGGAGCCCAGCTCGCTTACGTAGTCGGCGACCAGGCCTCGTTTCTCCGGATCATGATCCGAACGGGAACGCTGCTGGCCGAGGTGGCAGCGCGTCTGGGATACGAAGTGACAGGCATTGATCTCTTCCGTACGCGCATGGCTACGGCTACCGGGGAACAACTCCGAGAGGAAGTCGTGATTTTGCGCTGGCCGGGAGGCAACCCGACCAGGAGGTCTGAGTGAAACAGAACGACAGATACTCGGTCATAATCGAGACTATCTTTGGGTCCAAGTACAAGCGGGGTCTCCGTGAGGTTCGGTTCGAACGGAAGGAGTTCGCCAAGGTCGCAAAGAAACTCCGAATCGATCTCCCTAAGAACCTCGGCGACATCGTGTACAGCTTCCGCTACCGCAGACCCCTGCCCAAGAGTATCAGGTCCAAGGCGGGGAAAGACGAAGTCTGGATCATCCGGCCGGCCGGAAGAGCCAAGTACAAGTTGGTCCTTGTCCGGGACAGACCCTTGATTCCCGGCAAGGGACTCACCGCCACCAAGATACCGGATTCCACCCCCGGCGTTGTCGCCAAGTACTCGTTCAATGACGAACAAGCTCTGTTGACGAGAATCCGCTACAACCGACTGGTGGATATCTTCACTGGTGTGACCTGCTACTCCCTGCAGAACCACCTTCGAACGACCGTACCGGACATGGGTCAGGTCGAAACGGATGAGATATACGTGGGCGTTGACGGCAGAGGCGTACACCATGTGTTTCCGATGCAGGCCAAGGGAGGAAAGGATCGTCTGAACGTCGTGCAGATCGAACAGGACTTCGCCGTCTGTGCGCACAGGTTCCCATCTCTGGTCTGCAGGCCTCTGGCAGCGCAGTTCATGCCTGGAGGCCGGATTGCCTTGTTCGAATTTGCCGAAGACGACGAGGGTGTCGGCATCGCCAGACAGATGCACTACGTACTCGTGCCTCCCGGTGACATCACTGACGAGGACCTGAAAGCGTACAAGCGGTTGATGCCTGGCTAGAGGAGTTCAGAACGGACGTGGAGACACGATTCCAATGCCGAGGACGGGATTGGGTCATGTCCCCGGTCCCACCCCAAACACCTCCTCCGCAATCGCCAGCAGGACTTCCCGGTCGAGCCCTTTTGTGCACCAGCGGTCTAGGGCCATCTGCACGAGGTTGCGCCGGGTCGCGGCTCCGTATTCGCGGCAGATGCGGGCCAGGCGCCGCGCGAAGTTGCAGTAGCTCACGATGTTGCACATCGACACGCCGCGTTCGTACAGTAGTTGTCTGACCTGCCGGTCGCATACCTGTGCCCGTTGCAGCGCGTCCCGGAAGTGCATGTACTGAGCCTGCGTGTCCCCGTCTCCCCGCACCATCGACGCACCGGTCTTCAGGCTCCGCTCGTACCTGCGGCACGTCCGGGCGATATCCCATTCCCGGTTCGGGTGGCACGGCCCACGGCCCTGGTTCCACCGGTGGATGAGTTCCGAGGCACCGGGCTTACGCCGGGCCATGTCTCTTCTCCGGTTCCGGGAACGTGCGCCACACCCCGCGAAATCTCAGGGACAGTCCCAGCCGGACAAGGTACAGTCCCGGATTTCGCAGGTAGTCCCGGCAACGGTCAACCGGGCATCCGCACTTCTCGGCAATCCTGCGGATTTCCTGCCGCAGGTCAAGATTGCGTTCCGGTCCCGGCTTGCGGCTCATCGGGCACCTCCTTCGGCGGGGCCATCCGCAGTAGCCTGCAGTATGCCTCGCACAGGATGAGTTGCATGCTGTGGGCTTCCATCCCGTACCCGAGCCACTTCCGCAGCACGAGTTCGAGGTTGAAGGACAGGTCGAACCCGGCCCGGGTGCGAAACTGTGCGCCCAGTTCCCGCGCGTACCAGCGGAACTGGTTCAGGATGACGGTCGGCAGGGCCGCGCCCTGCAGTATCGGGTCAGTCACTTCCCGCATCAGCAGGTCAGCCTGCTCAGGCTCCATGCCGTAGAGGAACAGCGGCACGTCCTCGTTTCGGATTGTCTCCAGCAGGGCCCTGGTTTCCTTCTCCAGGTGCAGCGGCTTCATCACAAGGTCCATTTCAGTCT
>CBDUZK010000025.1:0-18363 GCA_965371675.1 uncultured bacterium
GTGCTGTTGGATGCTTCGGGCCGGGTTGTGCGCGTGACGAACGGTAACAAGGTGCAGACGCGCGGGCTGAGTGTGGGGATGTACTTCCTGCGTATGACTGCGGGCCGGTCAGCGGTGCTGAAGAAGCTGCTCGTGGTCGAGTAAGCTTCAGTCCGGAGCGGCACCCTCACCTTCATCCTCTCCCGTCAAGGGAGAGGAGCCGACAGAGCCGATTCCATAATGACAGGTCTTCTTTGTGTTCTTTGTGTCTTGGTGTTGAGACGTCTGTGTTGGCTTTCCGGAGGCCCCGTCGTCTTGACTCGGGCAGGGCTGTGCATAACATCCTGCAGTGTCTGTGTTGCTGCTGGTTGCCGTGTTTGCGTTCGCGCCGGGCGAGCGGTTGACTTATGACGTGAAGCTGGGGCCGATGCGGCTGGGGAGCCTGGAGCTTTCGACCCTGGCTCCGGACACGGTACGAGGTGAGAGTTGTTGCCATTTCCAGGCAACGATGACCGTGCGGCTGGGTTTCATCTTCCGGGGCGAGTACCGACTGGATGCGTGGGCCCGGGCTTGTGACCTTGTGACCGTGCGGTCGGCGAAGCGGACCGATGAGTCGCGGTATCACGCGAACTGGACCGCTGATTACCGGTACGCGGATTCGGTGGTGGTGTACAGCAGCGGGGATACGTTTGACCTGCTGACCGACGCGCGGGATGTGCTGACGTTGTGGTATTACATGCGGACAGCGGAGCTCGCGGTCGGGGATACGCTTCGCGTCCATGTGCACAGTGACCGGCGGGACCAGGATGCGACCATGGTTGCCGCGCGTTTGGTTTCGGTGCGTGTGCCCGCGGGTGAGTTTGAGTGCCTGGAATTGCTGCCCGAGCGCGGGGGAGTGCTGGGCGCGGTGTACCTGTCCACGGATGAGGCGCGGTTGCCGGTCGTAATCCGGATCGGGGTGGGCGGGCTGAAGGTGAGCGCGGTCTTGCGTGGCGTGGAGCATGAGGAGTTGGAATGAGCCTGTATTCGGTGATTCTATGCGGCGGGCGCGGGGAGCGGTTCTGGCCGAAGAGCCGCCGGAGCCTGCCGAAGCAGTTCATCGCGCTGTTCGGGGATGAGTCGCTGACCGCGTTGACGAGCCGCCGGATGGCGCGGTTGAGCCCGATGGCACGGCAGTTGTTCGTGGCGCCGGCGGAGTTCGGCCCGCTGTTGCGCAGGCAGTTGAAGCTGAGGAAGCGGAACCTGTTGTTCGAGCCGTACGGGCGGAATACCGCGCTGGCAATCGGGATTGCGGCCGCGTACCTGCACCGGTCCGACCCGGATGCGACGATGGCGGTGCTGCCGGCCGACCACCTGATTCGGCGGCAGCGGGATTACGAGTCTTCGATGCGGCTGGCGGCACGGTTGGCACAGGATGGGACCCTGGTGACTTTCGGGATTCCGCCGACGCGGCCGGAGACCGGGTACGGGTACGTGCAGGCCGGGGCGAAGGTCGGCGGGCGGGGCAGGCTGGCGGCGTTCCGGGTGCGGGCGTTCCGTGAGAAGCCGGACAGTTCGACCGCGCGGCGCTACCTGAAGGCGGGGAACTATTTCTGGAACAGCGGGATGTTCGTGTGGCGCGCGGACGCAATCCTTGCGGAGTTCGGGCGTCATCTGCCCGGGTTCCACACCGGCCTGATGCGGTACGCTGACGCGGTCGGCACGCGCCGCGAGGCCGCGGTGCTGCGGGACGTGTACCGGGACGCGCCTTCGATTTCGATTGACTACGGCATCATGGAGAAGGCGGAGAATATCGCGGTGGTGCGGGCGACGTTCGAGTGGGACGACGTCGGGTCGTGGCTCGCACTCGGGCGGCACATGCGGCGCGACCGGGCCGGGAATGTGCTGTGCGGTTCGTGTTTCACCGATGGGGTGGAGGAGTGCATCGTCGATGTCGATGCCGGGGTGGTGGCGCTTCTGGGCGTGCGGGACCTGGTCATCGTGCGGTCGGGCGACGCGCTGCTGGTCGCGCATCGAGACCGGGTCGGGGACATCAAGGGTCTGCTGAAGCGGATGGCCGCGGACCCTGAGGCGGAGACCGCGCTGTGAAGCTGCTGCTGGCGAGTCACAATCACGGGAAGGCGACGGAGATAGCGCGGCTGCTCGAGGGCACGGGCTGGCGGGTGGTGAGCCTGACCAGCGTGGATTCGAAGTTCGACGTCGTGGAGGACGGGCTGACCTTCCGGGACAACGCGCAGAAGAAGGCGCTGGCGGCCGCGGGGCGTTTCAAGATGTGGACCCTGGCCGACGATTCGGGCCTGGTGATTGACGCTCTTGACGGCGAGCCCGGGGTGCATTCGGCCCGCTACTGCGGCCCGGACGCGACCGACGCGGACCGGGTCCGGCGGGTGCTCGACCGGATGATTGCGGTGCCGGCCGAGAAGCGCACCGCGCGGTTCCGGTGTGCGATGTGCCTGGTTGACATCGCGGGGAGCGAGGAGTTCTTCGAAGGGGAGGTCGAGGGGAGGATTGCCCATCATCCGCGCGGGACCGCGGGTTTCGGTTACGACCCGGTGTTCATTCCCGACGGGCACAGCCGGACGTTCGCCGAGCTCGGAGTGTACGCGAAGAACACCATGAGTCATCGCGCCCGGGCGATGCGCAAGGTGGTGGAATACCTGAAGAGCCGCACCGGCGGCGCGGGCGGGTTTGACAGACCGCCTCCGGGCGGTATACACTACTGAGTCTACGGGGAGTAGCGCAGCCAGGTTAGCGCACCACGCTTGGGACGTGGGGGTCGCTGGTTCAAATCCAGTCTCCCCGATTGCGCCAGTAGCTCAGCAGGACAGAGCATCGGATTTCTAATCCGATGGTCGGGGGTTCGAGTCCCTCCTGGCGCGTTTCCTCGCGCGGTCGCGCGAAGGCTATTTCAGGTCCTTCGGGTAATCGAAGCGGACAATGAATCCGGGCGTGGACAGCCAGAGGTGGCGGTCGTCGGCGTGGAGCGCGTCGATGTTCGATGAGGGCAGGCCGCTCTGCTCGTCGTATTCGACGTAGGAGCGGGAGCGCAGGTCCCAGGCGGTGAAGCCGCCGATGCTGCGGAAGAAGATGACGCTGTCACCGGCGGCCAGCCCGGATACCGGGCGGCCGAGCTCGAAGCCGGGCGGGACGACGTAGTCCCATTCGCCGTCGGGCGTGCGGGAGAGGATGCCGCCGATGGTGCCGAACCAGTCGGTTCCGTCCGCGGCGCGGGCGATTGCGTAGACCCCGAACCCGGTGCGGTCGAACGGGTCGCGGACCTCAATCATGTCGCCGTCGCTGAAACGGTACAGGCCGAAGTCGGTGCCGAACAGGAGCGTGTCCCCGGTGAGGGCGATGGCATTGACCGGCTGGCCCAGTTGCAGCAGGCGTTCGTACCGGCCGTCCGGCTCCACGGAATACAACGCCTCGCCGGTGCCCACGTACAACCGGTCCCCGTCGTTTCCCGCCACGACGTTGACGTGCTCGCGGTGGTCGAGGTCGCGCAGTGTGGCGGCCGCCAGGTGGTCAGCCCCGGCGAAGATGTCGCCGTAGCGCGTGCGCCGATAGGTCCAGTTGCCGGCGTCGTCGACCGACGTGCGCCAGGTTTCCGACGTGAACCGGGTCTCGCGTCCCGCGCGGGTGATTCGCCGCACGCGCTCGGGCGGCGGGCCGAACCGGATGTGGTGGTCCGTGAATCCCGAGGTCGGATCGTAGACAAACACGCCGTAGTCGGCGGTCGCGACGTAAAGTCGGCGCGACCGTGGGTCACGGCGGACCAGTGTCATGTCGTGCTGGATGAGCTGGGGGTCGGTGATGAAGTACGGAGCCAGGAATACGTAATCGCGCGGGCCGGATGAGTCTCGGCGTCCGAACCAGGTGAGACTGTCCGGCAGGGTTTCCAGTTTCCTGAACCCGGGGTCGGCCCCGCGCCCGGCATAGAGGCCTTTCTCGGTGTCGAAGACCGCGCCGGTGGTGCTGATGCCGATTGAGCGTACTTCGTTGAACGGCGCGAGCAGTTCGACCGCTGCGTCGGCGGTGGAGCCGTACCGGTACAGGTGTTCGGCGGTCGCGACCAGGAGTTCGTTCCGGGCCGGGTTGTGGGCGCAGACGCGTACTTCGCCGTCGAGCCCGTCGGCCCGGGTGAGGGTGCGCAGGTGCCGGTAGCTGCCGCGCTTCAGGATGTACACCCCCTGCGGCACGGCGACATAGAGCCGGTTATGGCTGGTAGCGATGCACCGGACGTCGTGCATGGACGGGAAGGCGAGCCAGTTGTCCGGGCTGTAGAGGGCCGACGTCAGTGCGAGAAGGAGTAGCCAGGACATGCGTCTGCCGCCCGGTCTTTGCTACTCGGGTGCGGGATCCAGGACTGAGTCGAAGGCGTCCGGCAGGTAGTCGATGACGTCGCCGGCACAGAGCGCGTATTCGGTGACGTCGTCCGCGGCGATGTCCGCGGCCCGTCCGTGCAGGAACACGCCGGCCAGTGCGGCGTCGAGCGGGTCCGCTCCCTGGCTGAGCAGGCCCGTGATCAGCCCGGTGAGCACGTCGCCGGTCCCGCCCGAGGCCAGGCCGGAGTTGCCGGTGGAGTTGACGAATACGATGCCGGTCGGGGTGGCGACCACGGTCGGCGCGCCTTTCAGCACCAGGAACACGCCGTGCTCGCGGGCGAAGTCGCGCGCGACGTTGACGCGGTTGCGGTCGATTTCCGAGGCGGGACGGCCGGTCAGGCGCGACAGTTCACCCGGGTGCGGGGTCAGGATTGCGGGGACATGCATCGCGGACAGGACATCGAGATGACCGGCGAGGTTGTTGAGCCCGTCCGCGTCGATGACCACGGGCGCGGTCAGCGCGGGCAGGAGTTTCAGCACCAGTTCCTGCGTTTCCGGGTTGGTGGTGATGCCCGGGCCGATTGCGACCGCCCGGGCGTCACCGGCATGAGCCAGGACTTGGTCGAGCGCGACAAGCGCGAGCGTGCCAGCTTCGGTTCCGGGAACCGGGACTTTGATCGCCTCGATGACACCGGATTCGACGATGTCGGTGACGGATTCCGGGTACGCGAGTTTGACGAGACCGGCACCGGCACGGACTGCGGCCGACCCGGCCAGGCAGGCCGCGCCGCTGAACCCGCGGGCGCCCGCCACAATCAGGGCCGTACCGAACGTGCCTTTGTGGCTGTTCTCCGGGCGGTCCGGCAGGGCTTCGAGAATGTCTTCGTCTTCAATCAGCGCGGTGTCGAACTCCTCGTTGAGCAGGTGTTCGGGGATGCCGATGTCGGCGACCTCGATGTCACCGCAGCACGCGCGGCCGGGGTAGAGCAGGAGTCCCTGTTTCGGCAGACCCATTGTGACCGTGAGGTCCGCGTCCACCGCCGACCCGGGGACTCCGCCCGAGTCCGCGTCGACCCCGGACGGGACGTCAACCGCGAGCACGAAGCAGTCGTTCTCGTTGATTGCGTCGATGGCCTCCGCGTACAGATCGCGCGGCGCCGTGTCGAGCCCGGTGCCGAAGATGGCGTCGATGATGACCTCGGCGTCGGCAAGTCGCTCCGCGAGTGCGGAAGAACCGGTGAGCTCCGCAAGCGGGATGCCGGACTTCAGCAGGATGTCCGCGTTGGTCCGGGCGTCACCGGTCAGGTCCGCGGCGCTCCCGAGGAGCATGCACTCGACTTCGATGCCCCGGTTGAGGAGATGGCGCGCGGCAACGAACCCGTCACCGCCGTTGTTGCCTTTGCCGCAGACGACGGCGACCTTCATCAGGTCCAAGGGTTCGAGCGCCTCTTCGAGTGCGTCCGCCACCGCGCGACCGGCGTTCTCCATCAGTACGATTCCGGGAATGCCCCATTCGGACATCGCCTTGCGGTCGATGTCCTTCATCTGTCCGGCGGTGACGATTCGCTGCATTGACTCGGGTCGATTATAGGTCGGGGTCCGGTAGTGTCAACGCCACCGGCTGCGCCGAAAACCGACCCAGGAGTTTCAACACCAAAACACCAAGAACACCAAGTAGCAGACCAGGAACCGAGGAGTACTGTCCGGCAGGTGCCGTATCACCTCGACCGAAGAGCCGGCGCAAAGCCATGCAATCCCCGGCTTCCTGCCTTCGTGTCTTTGCGTCTTTGTGGTTTCATTCCGGTTCCCGGGGTTGCGCGGCTTGACATGCGTGGTTCTGGGGCGACAATTCCGAAGGGTCCGAGTCGGCTGGCCCAATGAAAGAGGTGGACTGATGGAACTGACCGGTAAGGTCAAGTGGTTCGATACCAAGAAGGGCTTTGGATTCATCCAGCCCGATGACAGCGGCGGCGACGTGTTCGTCCATTTCGGTGACATCGAGGACGAGAACGACCGCACGTTGGAGCCGGGACAGGCGGTCAAGTTCGAGTTGGGTGAGACGCCGTACGGTCGTCGCGCCCTGCGCGTGCGCAAGATCGCGGACGAGCCCGCAAAGCAGCCAGGTTGATACGTGAGTCGTGCGGAATAGGCCGGAGACATGCAGGAGGTTTTCCTGAGCCTTGGTTCGAATCAGGGCGACCGGCTTGCGAACCTGGAGGATGCGGTTGAGGCGTTGCGGGCGTTCGGATCGCTGCGACGTTCGTCGTGGTACGAGACGAGGCCGGTTGACATGCCGGATGCGCCTGGTTTCCTGAACGGCGTCGTCTGTCTGGAGACGCTGGAGGACCCGGTCGGACTGCTTGACGGGCTGCACGGAATTGAACTGAGAGCCGGGCGTGACCCGGAGCATCGGGATGGACCGAGGACACTGGATATCGACATACTGCTCTACGGCGACGAGGTGATTGACCGGCCTCAACTGCGGATTCCGCATGCCCGGATGCAGGACCGCGCGTTCGTGCTGGTGCCGCTGGCCGAGCTTGCCCCGCAGGTGCGTCACCCGGTGCTGGGCATGACCGCGGTCGAGATGCTGTCGCACGTGAGCGTCGAAGGAGTCGAACCGGCGGGGACACCATGAGACACATCGCGATTGAAGGCGTAATCGGCGTCGGCAAGACCGCGCTCGCCGAGCGACTCGCCCGGCGATTGGAAGCCAGGCTGGTACTCGAACAGGTCGAGGACAACCCGTTCCTTGACCGGTTCTACCAGGACATCCGTGGGTATGCGTTCCAGACCCAGATTTTCTTCCTGCTGTCCCGCCACAAGCAGCAGCAGCAACTCAGCCAGCAGGAGTTGTTCAAGGGCGACCTGGTCAGCGATTACCTGTTCGAGAAGGACCGGGTGTTTGCTTCCCTGAACCTGACCGAACACGAGCTGGCGCTGTACGACCGCATCTACAAGCTGCTCGCGGAGGAGGTCAAGCGGCCGGACCTGGTCGTCTACCTGCAGGCCCGGACCGAGGTCGTGATGAGCCGGATCAAGCGTCGCGGGCGGCCGTTTGAGCTGGGCATCGACCCCGGTTACCTTGACGGACTCGCAAACGCCTACAACCATTTCTTCATGCACTACGACTCGGCACCGGTGTTGATTGTGAATACCGAGCGGCTCGATTTCGTCGCGAACCGGGAGGACTTCGAGGACCTGTTCAAGGCAATCCAGACTACCGTTTCCGGCCGGCGGTTCTATTCCCCACGCGGGAAGGGATGCTAGGTGTCGCACGCCGGTTCGTCGGTCTCCGGGATGACGGTCTACAAGATCGCCCGGAAGAAGCGGCGCGGCGAACGGATTGTCGCGCTGACCGCGTATGACTACCCGACCGCTCGGATTCTCGACGATGCCGGCGTCGACCTGATACTGGTCGGCGACTCGGCGGCCAACGTCATCTACGGCATGAAGACCACACTGACTATCGGTATGGAGGAGATGGTCTACCATACGCGCGCGGTCGCGGCCGGGGTGAGCAACGCGCTCGTGGTTGCCGACATGCCGTTCATGAGCTACCAGGCAGCGGCGGACGACGCCGTGATGAACGCGGGCCGGTTCCTCCGGGCGGGCGCGGCCGCGGTCAAGCTCGAGGGCGCGGCGCGGTCGACGCTGGAGGTCGTCCGTCGGCTGGTGGAGCTGGGCATACCCGTGCTCGGGCATCTCGGCTTGATGCCCCAGTCGGTCCACCAACTGGGCGGCTACCGGCTGCAGGCCCGGTCGAGCGAGGAGCGCAAGCGTCTGCTGGCCGATGCGAAGCTGCTGCAGGACGCCGGGTGTTTCGCAATCGTGCTGGAGAAGATACCGACCGGCGCGGCCCGGCGTGTGACTGCGGAGCTCGTGATTCCCACCATCGGGATCGGGGCCGGGGTCGATTGCGACGGCCAGGTCCTGGTGCTGCACGACATGCTGGGTGTGTCCGACGCGCAGCCCTTCAAGTTCGTGAAGCGCTACGCGGACCTGTATCACACAATCCACCAGGCGGTGTCCGGGTATTGCGACGACGTTCGCTCGGGACGGTTCCCGGACGACGACCACAGCTTCAACATTGATGCGGACGATTAGGACGTCGGCCGGGATGCGACGCCTGGCCGACCGGCTGCGCGTCTCCGGTCGCGTCGCCCTCGTGCCGACCATGGGCTTCCTGCACGAGGGCCATCTCTCGCTGGTGCGGATCGCGCGGCACAGTTGCGACCACGTGGTCGTGTCCCTGTTCGTCAACCCGATGCAGTTCGGGGCCGGCGAGGACCTTGCCCGGTATCCGCGCGACGTGGCGAGGGACCGGCGTCTGCTCCGGCGCGAGGGCGTCGACGTGCTGTTCAACCCGGCGGGGTGTGGGATGTACCCGGAAGGCTTTTGCACCAGCGTGGCGGTGGAGCGGCTGAGCACGGGCCTCTGCGGCGAATCCCGACCCGGGCACTTCCGGGGCGTGACGACGGTGGTGGCGAAGCTGCTCAACATCGTACGGCCGCAGGTCGCGGTGTTCGGGCAGAAGGACGCGCAGCAGGCGTTCATCATCCGCCGGATGGTGCGGGACCTTGACATCGACGTTGAGATTGTGATCGGGCCGACGGTCCGGGAGGCGGACGGGCTGGCGATGAGTTCCCGCAACGCGTTCCTGACGCCGGGGCAGCGCGCGCAGGCACCGGTCCTGTACCAGTCCCTGCAGCTCGCGCGGCAACTGGTGCGCTCCGGGGAGACTTCCGCGGCCCGGGTCCGGAGCCGGATGTGGCGACTGCTTCGCACGCGGCCCGGGGTCAGGGTCCAGTACGTCGCGCTCGTCGACACCGTGGAACTGAAACCGGTCAAGGTCGTGCGCGGTGAGGTGTTGATTGCGGTGGCGGCCTTTCTCGGCAGGACCCGGCTGATTGACAACGTGATTGTGCGAGCCTAGGTCGTGCGTTTCAGCCGGCGGACAACGGGCAACGCGAGCAATCCCAGCGCGACCAGGACGCCCCCGATTGCGGGCAGTTCGACCCGCCACGATGTGAGGTCCCCGATTGCCCCGACCAGCAGCGTGGTGACGATGAAGGTCGCATTGATGATGAACTCCCGGACCGAAAAGATGCGGGCGCGGATGTCGGGCGCTATTTTCTCCTGCAGCAGTGTGTTCTGGATGATGCCGAGCCAGGAGAAGACCGCCCCGGCAATGAGCGCGACCAGGGCCATGAAGAGCGGTGAGATGAGGACCGGCGCGAACAGGAACAGTACGCCGTACACCAGGACTGAGCCGGCCACGACCGCCGGGCGGTCGATGTCGCGCCTGGTCAGGCCCATGAGCACTGCGCCGCCGATCATCCCGACCGCGACGATGCCGGCGAAGATGCCGACACCGGCGGTGCCGAAACCGAGGACCTGCTGGACGATGAAGATGAGGATGGTGTAGGACACCGCGCTGATGAAGGTCGAGACGATGACCGAACCCATCACGAATGCCACCATGCGGTCACGGCCGACGAGCCGGATGACCTCGCGCAGTTCGCCCGAGAACCGACCGACTGCGGATCGGAGGGCGTGGGTGAGCTCCGGTTCCCGGCGGCCGGTGCGCGGGCCGGAAGCGATGATTGTCAGTGCGAACAGGCCGGCCGCGAGGTGGGTCGCGCTGTTGGCGAGCAGGCCGATTTCCCAGCCGACCCAGCGGATGAGGAACCCGCCGAGGATCATCCCGGCGACGGTGGCGACGCGGGCAAAGACCAGGCTGGCGGAGTTGGCGACCAGGATGCGGTCCGGGCCGACCAGGGTCGGCAGGAGTGCGGGCGTGGCGGTGTTGTTCAACAGGTCGAGGCCGAAGAACACGAAGAACACCGTCCAGAGCACGGTCGTGCTGCCGGTCAGGCGGGTGAGCACCGCGGCCGCCACGAACAGCCCGGCCTGCAGGAAGTGCGTGCGCGCGAGCACGTTCCGTTTGTTCCAGCGGTCGACGAGGACGCCGGCGAGCGGGGCGAGCAGGAGCGTGGGGACCGTGAAGATGAGCGCCCCCTGTGAGTAGCCGAGCAGCCGTCCGGGGTTCGACATGGCGATGACGGCGATGAGCAGCATGTGGGTTATCCGGTCACCGAACTGCGACATCGTCGTGGCCATGAGCAGGGAGCGGAAGTCGCGGATGGCGAGGACGGACCGGAAGCCGTGGCCCATATCGGCATCGTATCGGGTTGGCCGGGCGAGTCAAGGAATGTCGCGGCGACTTGACATCAGGATGGTTTCGGATACTAGTATTGGGTGAATATCTGCCCCGCTGAAAGGAGACGACATGCGCTGTGAGATGGATCGTGAGGTTCTGACCGAAGCACTGGCGGTGATGGCGAACACGCTGCCGAGCCGGACCACCTATCCGGTCCTGCAGAACGTGCTGCTGGAGGTGTCCGGCGGCAAGCTGGCGGTGAGCGGTACCGACCTCGATACCTACGTGCGGCGTGAGTTCAGCATCGAGGGCAAGACCGAGGACGGCCAGGCGTTGCTCCCGGGTCGGAAGCTGATGGAGATGGTGCGCGTCGCGGGGGCCGGGGATTTGCGGATCTTCAGCAAGGACAAGAGCGTCCACGTCGAGACGAGCAACAGCAAGGCGGTCTTCGTGGGCCTGGACCCGGTCGAGTTCCCGGAGATGCCCAAGCTGCCGGAGGGCCAGCCGTTCGAGTTGTCGATTTCGGCGGTGCTCGACCTGTTCGAGCACGCGGGCTTCGCCGTATCGGGCGACGACAATCGACCGGCGATGTGCGGCGTCAACATGGAGGTGACCAAGACCGAGATGCGGATGGTCGCAACCGACGGTCACCGCCTGAGCCTGGTCAAGATGAAGGGCAAGTTCGACACGACCGCGAAGTTCATCCTGACGTCCAAGCTGTTCTCGTTGCTGCCGAAGGGCGGGGACACGGTGTCGATTTACTCCGACCCGGCGAAGGTCGGGTTCGTGTGCCCGGGAATAACCACCATCGGGCGGCAGATCGAGGGGCCGTACCCGGACTACAACCGGGTCATCCCGAAGGACAAGAAGATGTACCGCGCCGAGATTCCGCGCGAGGAGCTGATTGCGGCCCTGCGTCGCGCTGCGGTGTTCGCCCACCCGGTGGGCAGGCTGACCGCCCTGAGCTTCACCAAGGGCGAACTGGCCATCCACTCCGAAACGCCGGAGGTGGGCAGCAGCGACGAGACGCTGGCCTGCAAGTACAGCGGCAAGGAAATCCGGATCGGCTTCAACGCGGGGTATGTGCTGGAGACACTGCGTCATATCGGCTCGGAGAAGGTGTCAATCGACCTGCAGGGGCCGCTGGCCGCCGCCGTGGTGCGCCCGATTGACGAAGGCTCCGATATCGACAAGACGTTCCTTCTGATGCCGATTCGCCTGGACTAGCTGGTGACGCGATTCCTCGCGTACACCGCAGTGTCGATTGCGGTGCTGGCGATGTGCTGCGACCGTCCGGCCGCCCCCGGGCTGGACCCGCTCTACAGCGAGCCGATGATCAACGGCACACTCTACCGGGTCGAGTTCTATGACAACTCGGTCGAGTACTGGCGCGACTTCGAGGTGTTCGACAACGACGGGCTCCGGATGGTGCCGGTGGTCGCGTTGAACCGGGACACGCTCAATGCGTATTCCTACAGTCCCACCATTTACCGGTACGGCGACAACTCCTGGTTCCGGGTCTACAAGCCGTACGAGCTGACCGTTTCGCACTATTGGGGGCAGGCGTTCTCGCGGGTGGTGATGCCCGGGAACTTCATGCTGACCAGCCCGCCGGAAGACTACATCTTCGACATGGAATCGACCCTGGTCCTGACCTGGCGGTCGTCGGCCGGGGCCCAGTGGTACTGGGTGGACCTGTATTGCGACTACGATTTCCTCGACTCGAACGAAGTGTGGGACGACTACACCTACAACCTCGACACGGTGGTCCACGACACGTTCGTCGTGGTCACGTCGCAGATGGTGTTTCCCTGGAACGTGATGGACGTCATCGAGGGAGACGCCTCGGCGTTGATTGTGTCCGCCTACGGGCCGGAGGTCGAGCCCGGCGACGTCGGCAACGTCCGGGGGGCGGGCTTCGGTTTCTTCTCCGCGGGCAACGAGCCGAAGGAAAAGTACTTCTACGTCGGGGCGCCGCCGCTCATGCGCCGGTCCCCGGGTCCGGGCGAGCGCAGCGAGCGGTTCCGCGACCGGCTCATGCGGCGCCGGACTGATTGACAGCCGTCCGACTTCCGTCTACAATCGGATGCAGAGATACGGACAAGGCAAGCCCGTCAGTGCCGTCCGTGGGGGCGAAGGGCTTCGACGGAGTGCCTGAAGGGCCTTGGTGCATGGCGAGGTTCCCCTGTCACCTCGTAAATCATGGTAGGGGAAACACAGCTGCCAATAACAGCTACGCACTGGCTGCCTAAGCAACGGTGGCCCCTCGAACCGCGAGTTCACCCGGCGCGGATTCGGGGTCTAAAAGGGTGATCAAGGTCGGCATTGTGTTCCAGGGTGCCGATCGGATCAATACTGGCGCTGGCCTGCTCCTGCCTGTCAATCGGCAAAGGAGCGGGTGAGAAACGTAGATTGACTAACCATGTAGATCCGGGGTTCTGAACTCTCCGGACGCGGGTTCGATTCCCGCCGCCTCCATATGCCACGACCGATGTGGTCGATTGAACTCCGGCATCGGGCGCCCGCGAGGCGCTGATGCCGGAGTTGCTCAGAGTCGTCCGGGGGGCGGTCGCCCTTTTCTTGCTGTGCGGGTGCTTCGGGTGCGGTGCGATGTACGCGGTCAACCCGCGCTTCTCCGGCCGGCACGTCAAACGGCGTCCGCGCAAGACCCCGACCGTTGTCACGAAACCCGTGACAAAACCCAGAGACCCGCGGGCGGGCAAGCTCGGCTGGCCGGTGCCCGGCCCGGTCGTCGGGAACTACGGCGTGGTGGTCGACCCCAGATACGGGACAAAGACCCGCAAGCTCGGAATCGACATCGACTGCGCGACCGGGGCCCCGGTCAAGGCGGCGTATCCGGGTCGGGTCAGCTTCTCGGACAAGTTCATGGGCTACGGGCGGACGGTCATCGTCGACCACGGCGACCGGCTGCATTCGATTTACTCCCGGCTCAAGGAACTCAAGGCGTCGGTCGGGACCCAGGTGAAGAAGGGTGAGATTGTCGGGTATGCCGATGACACACTGCATTTCCAGGTCCGCAAAGAAGGGAAATCGGTTGACCCCCGGGCCTGGCTCGGGAATCGCTAAGCCGTGGTGCGGGCACGGGACTTGACGAAACGGAGGTTATGATGGCACGAGAATCGACCGGTGAGAACGTGGTGAAGACACCGCTGCTCCCGCCCTGGTCATGGGTCAGTTTCATCGGGGCGGTTGCCGGCGTGCTGCGGGCGCGCGGCATCGAATGCGATTTCACCAGCGTCGCGGGGATGAGCGGGTACGCGTTCATCGTCAACCTTGCCGAACAGGCGTGTCCGAGCGGGCCGACCAGGTTCGACTGGACCGTGCTCGAAGAAGGGACCCGGGCACTCGGGCTCGACACCGAACTGGTCACTATCGAGCACGGCGATGAAGCCGACAACGCGACGCCGGACGCCGAACTCCTTGACGAACTGTTCGAGCGGGTGCGCCAGGAAATCGACGACGGCCGGTGCTGCGTCATCTGGGGAGCGACCTCCGCGCCCGAGTTCGCAATCGTTTACGGGTATCGCGACAACGCCTACCTGGTTCGCTCGATGCGCAGCGTCGACTCCAGTACGGACGAAACCCTTGCCCGGGCCCTCACCCCGGACCAGTCGCCCGAAGACCCGGTCCCGCACGATGAACTCCAGGCTCCCGGATGCCTCGGCGCGGTGTTCTTCGGAGAGCCGGCCGAAGTCGACCGCGACCGGGCCGACCGGCAGGCGGTCACGCGCGCGGTCCAGTTACTCGGCGGCAGGCATACCTGCTTCGAGCCCGGGCTTGCGCACGGCGTGAAAGCGTTTGACGTGTGGGCCGATGCAATCGAACAGGGAAAGGTCGAGCCGTTCGGCAACTCCTACAACGTCCGCTGCTACTGGGAGCTGCAACTGCTGGCCGGTGCGTTCTGCCGCCGGCTCGGCAAGCACCATACCGCGGCCACGGTGCAACTCAAACAGGCTGCCGAGGCGTTCGGCGAGTCGTCCGACAACCTCGAGCGGCTCAAAGAGTTCTTCCCGTTCCCGAAAGGCGGGGACCTCGCCGGGTTGGCCACGCGGCAGGGGGCCGCGCGTCTGCTGCGCGAGTGCGGCAAGGCCGACGCCGCCGCGCTCGCCGCGTTGGAACAGGCCCTGGCATTGATGTAGGCCCGGGCCGGGGCGGAATCTCACCACAAAGACCCGAAGAGCACAAAGAAGAGATGTCACTGCGAAGGCCGCAAGGCCTGTGGCAGTCTTCTGCTATTCTTCACTCGTCACTCGCCATTCGGCGTTCGCCATTGATGTGTTTGACACCTGCATCCGGTTCTGCTAGGCTGGGACTTCGGAGAACATGCAATGGAAACCGCCTCTTTGTTCGTCATCCTCACAGCCGTCACCCGGACGGCTGAGTCCTCAATGCCGTAGCTTCCTATGGCACCACCTTCTCGGAGACGGGTCTTCAATCTCTTTGGTAGGCGTATCCGGCAGGCCAAGTACTATGCGTTCTGGGGCATTGTTGCGGGAGTCGGAGCGACAGCGGTTGTGCTCGTCATCACGCTGGTCGTAGGGTCTTCGTGGTGTCAGGTCCAGCGGGTAGAGCAAAAGGTCGATGCGCTCTCCGAGAAGCTCGAGTACCTGGATGGTCTTCCGCAGGCGGACGACCCGGTGCGCGTGCCCTTTGAGAAAGGGTATGCTGCGATGAAGGCGTGTCGGTGGGACGAGGCGATTGGGTACTTCCGGCAGGCGCTGAAGCATGCATCCGGACGCCAACTGGTCGCCCTGTTCAATCTCATCGGCCTGTGCCACGATACTCCGGGCCGGTGGGACAAGGCAGTCGCCAGCTACGAAGAGTCGGCCCGGCTGGCGGAGGAGTTCGAGGACAGGGAAGGCAGAGCCATCGCCCTGCACAACCTCGGCATTATCCTCCAGAACCGGGGTCAGTATGACAAGGCGCGGGAACTGTACGAGCAGAGCCTGAAGCTCAACCGCGAGCTTGGGGACAAGAACGGCATCGCGCAGACTCTGCACCAACTGGGGATGATTCATCAGGACCAGGGCGAGTATGACAAGGCCCGGGAATTGTGCGAGCAGAGCCTGACGATTGCCAAGGAGCTTGGGGATAAGAGCGGCATCGCTATCACCCTGCACCAACTGGGGATTTTCCATCACCAGCAGGGCGAGTATGACAAGGCGCAGGAGATGTACGAGCAGAGCCTGAAGCTCAAGCGTGTGCTTGGGGACAAGAACGGCATCGCCGGCACCCTGTACCAACTGGGGATGATTCATCAACAGCAGGGCGAGTACGTGAAGGCGCGTGAGCTGTACGAGCAGAGTCTGAAGATTGCCGGGGAGCTTGGAAACAAGAGCGGGGTCGGAATCACGCTCGGCCAAATGGGCAGACTGGCTGAGGCGGAGAAGGACGACCGGACTGCGCTGCGGAACTACCTTATCGCGCTTTCCATCTTCGAGCAGTTGAAGTCGCCGTATCGGGATTTGGCCCGCAGCTACCTTGCGCAGATGCAGAAGCGGCTGGGGGAGAAGGAATTTGAGCGGCTGTCTGCTGAGGTGAAACGCGAGGTGGCGGAGGAGTTGAAGAAGCTGTTGAAGTAGGGGTCGGTTCGGCCGGGGTCAGAAGTTAGGATGTAGATTACGAAATGCGGGCAGTGTCACGGGGTTTGACACCTGTATCCGGTTCTGCTAGGCTGGGGCTTCGGAAGAAACGCAATGGAAATCGACACCTTGTTCGTCATCCCTGCAGCTGTCATCCGGACGGCTGAGTTCCCGATGCCGTAGCTTCCTATGGCACCATCTTCCCGGAGACGGGTTTTCAAGCTCTTTGGCAGACGTGTCCGGCAGGCTTGGTACTACACGTTCTGGGGTGCTGTTGTGACTGTGGCCGCACTCATCGTCACGTTAGTCGTGGGGCCTTCGCGGTGTCAGGTTCAGCATGTGGAGAGGAAGGTTGATTCCGTTGACGCGAAGGTCGGGCGACTGCTTCAGTACTTGGATGGTCTTCCACACGCGGACGACCCGGTGCGCGTGCCCTACGAGAAGGGGTATGCTGCGATGGAGGCGTATCGGTGGGACGAAGCTATTGGCTACTTCCGGCAGGCGTTGAAGCATGCGTCTGGGAGCCAACTGGTGGCCCTGTTCAATCTCATCGGCCTGTGCCACGATACCCCGGGTCGGTGGGACGAGGCAATCGCAAGCTACGAAGAGTCGGCCCGGCTCGCGGATGAGTTCGAGGACAAAGAAGGTAAGGCCATCGCCTTGCACAATCTTGCGGTAATATTGCAGCAGCAGGGTCAGTGGGACAAGGCGCTGGAGTTGTACGAGCAGAGCCTGAAGCTCAAGCGGGAGCTTGGGGACAAGAGCGGCATCGCCAGCACCCTGCACCAACTGGGGATGATTCATCATGACCAGGGCGAGTATGACAAGGCCCGAGGACTGTACGAGCAGAGCTTGAACCTCAATCGCGAGCTTGGGGACAAGAGCGGCATCGCTAGCACCCTGCACCAACTGGGGATGATTCATCATCAGCAGGGCGAGTATGACAAGGCCCAAGGATTGTACGAGCAGAGCCTGAAGCTCAAGCAGGAGCTTGGGGACAAGAGCGGCATCGCGCAGGCCTTGGGGCAGATGGGTAACATGCACCTGAGCCAGGGACAGTACGACGAGGCCAAGGATAAGTACCAGCAGATAATGAAGCTGTTCGAGGAGCTTGGGGACAAGCGCGGGGTCGCCATCACCCTGCACGGACTGGGGATGATTCATTCTGACCAGGGCGAGTATGACAAGGCGCGGGGAATGTACGATCAGAGCCTGAAGCTTGAGCGGGAGCTTAGGGACAAGAGCGGCATCGCCGGCACCCTGCACCAACTGGGGAACATCCACTACCTGCAGGGCGAGTATCAGAAGGCCCGGGAGCGGTATCAGCAGGCCCTAGATGCGTTCACGGAACTTGGGGCCAGCAAGGAGCAGGCCGCAGTCCTGCATAACCTTGCAGCGATTTTGCAGCGGCAGGGCGAGTATGACAAGGCCCGGGACCTGTACGAGCAGAGCCTGAAGATTGCCGAAGAGCTTGGGGACAAGAGCGGCATCGCGAGCACCCTGCACCAACTGGGGATGATTCATTCTGACCAGGACGAGTATGACAAGGCCCGGGACCTGTACGAGCAGAGCCTGAAGCTCAATCAGGAGCTTGGTGACAAGCGCGGCATCGCGCAGACTCTGCACCAACTGGGGAACATCCACTACCTGCAGGATGAGTATGACAAGGCGCGGGGGTTGTACGAGCAGAGCCTGAAGCTCAGGCGCGAGCTTGGGGACAAGAGCGGCATCGCCAAGACCGTCATTGCATTGGGGAACATCGACTCGGTCCAAGGGATGTACAAGGAAGCACGGGAGAGATACGTTCAGGGCAGGAAGCTCAGCGAAGAACTGGGAGCCAAGGATGACCTGGCAATCGTCCTGCACCAACTGGGGATTCTCCATCAGCAACAGGGCGAGTATGACAAGGCGCGAGGGCTGTACGAGCAGAGTCTGAAGATTGCCGAGGAGCTTGGGGACAAGAGCGGGGTCGCGGGCACGCTAGGCCAATTGGGCCAACTGGCTGAGGCGGAGAAGGACGACCGGACCGCGGTGCGGAATTATCTTATTGCGTTCTCCATCTTCGGGGAGTTGAAGTCGCCGAACAGGGATATCGTCGGTTCCTGGCTTGCCGCGATGCGCAAGCGGCTGGGGGAGGGGGAGTTTGAGCGGCTGTCTGCCGAGGTGGAGTCGGAGGTGGCGGAGGAGTTGAAGAAGCTGGGGTTGACGCTGCCAAAGTAGGGTCGAGTCCGGGTCGGGGCGTGTTGCCTCACGTAAGGACCCACACGAAACAGATATGGGTTGCCTCGTCCTC
>CBDUZK010000026.1:0-17769 GCA_965371675.1 uncultured bacterium
TCCCTGGTCCGGGAGCTGGCGAGCATGGGCGGGAAGCTGGATTGTTTCGTGCCCGCGCCGGTGGAGCGCGCGCTGCGCCGACGGCTCGGGAAGAAGTAGGCGGGTTCGAGGATGAGATTTGTCGACCAGGCGGTCATCCGCGTGCGTTCGGGCGGGGGCGGGGCCGGCTGCATTTCTTTCCGTCGGGAGAAGTACGTGCCGAAGGGCGGCCCGAACGGGGGCGACGGCGGCCGGGGCGGCTCGGTCTTGCTGAGGGGCCGGGCGAACCTGCAGACCCTGGCCGACCTGCAATACCGGCGGTTCTACAAGGCGGAGCGGGGCCGGAACGGGCAGGGGAGCAATCGGCACGGCCGGAACGGCGAGGACGCGATTATCCTGCTGCCGCTGGGCACGGACGCATTCGACGCGGATACCGGCAAGAAGCTGGGCGAGGTATTGCAGGACGGGGAGACGTTGGTTGTGGCGCAGGGCGGCCAGGGCGGTCGGGGCAACGCGCGGTTCGCGACGGCAACGAACCAGGCCCCGCGACGGGCCGACCCGGGTGGCGAGGCGGTGGAGTTGAACCTGAAGCTGGTGCTGCGCCTGGTGGCGGATATCGGGTTCGTCGGGCTGCCGAACGCGGGGAAGTCAACCCTGCTTTCGGCCCTGACCCGGGCCAACCCGCGCGTGGCGAGCTACCCGTTCACGACCCTGACCCCGAACCTCGGTGTGATGACGACCAAGGATTTCCGGTACACGGTCGCCGACATGCCGGGCATTATCGAAGGCGCGCACGAGGGCAAGGGGCTGGGGTTGCTTTTCCTGCGGCACATCGAGCGGACCCGGATGCTGGTGTTCGTGCTCGACGCGGCGGACGGGCATCCGGCCGAGGACTACCGGAAGCTGTGCGCCGAACTGGATGAGTACAACCCGGACCTGAACGCGCGGCCCAGGGTGGTGGTGCTGAACAAGCGTGACCTGCTTGAGGAGGAGCCGACCGGGGAGGGCATCGACGCCGTTGTCGTGGTGGTGTCCGCGCTGGCCCGGACCGGTGTGGACCGGCTGCATGCGGAGATTGAGAGGATGTTCCCGGGATGAGCGGATTGCTGCCGGCCGTGATGCTGCTTGGCGCGTGGACGAGCCTGCCCGGACCGGCCGGGGCCGACTGCCGGTGCATCGACGTGTGCGTGCAGGACCCTTCGGTGTTGCTGTGCTGTACCTGGCACGGGTCGCACGGCGGGGTGTTCCGTTCGAGCGACGCGGGCAGGTCGTGGCTGCCGGTTGACGGCATCGCGCGCGACCACGGGTACGGGATGAACGTGGTGCGGTTCTGCCCGGCCGACCCGCAGGTCGCGCTGTGCGGGACCCGGATGATGGGCTCGAACGGCCTGTACCGCAGCACCGACGGCGGGCACCACTGGAACCTGACCGGGTATGCGGGCGGGTACGTGAACGACATCAGGTTCGCACCGGGCGCGCGCGACACGTTCTACGTCATCAGCGGGGTCGGGCTGCACCGGACCACGAACGCGGGCGCGAGCTGGACGACCCTGTTCGAGAAGGGCATGTGCTGGCGGTTCGGGGTGAAGCCGGGCGCGGGCGACACGATGTTCGTCGGGAGCTACCACGGGTTGTACCGGTCGTTTGACCGGGGGGCGACGTGGGACACGACCGCGTTTCCGAAGCGGTGCTACGATTTCGAGTTCGACCCGCGAGCCCCGGACACGCTGTACGTCGCCGGCCACGTGCAGGGCGTGTACAAGGTGTGGGACGACGGCGCGGCGTGGGATTCGCTCGGCAACAGTGACCATTACAATACCACGATAGTCGTCGATTCCGCGCGGCGCGAGTTGTGGACCGGCGGGTTCGCGTTCTCACCGGTGTCGGGCCGGGTCAGCGTCGGGCCGGGCATGGGGGACACGTGGCGCGACTTCGGGCCGGACCGGTTGTACGACCCGGTGTGTCTTGACCTGTGCATGGTGCAGGGCGACACGGTACTCTACGCCGGGGGCCAGTACTTCGGCCCGCAGCGATTCTCGCGCACGGACAGCGTGTGGATTCCGAGCGCGGACGGGATGCGGGAGGCGAACGTCCGGGCAATCGCCTGCGGCGGGGGTGTTATCTATACCGCGGGCAGTGTGATGGGTGTGAGCCGGTCGGACGACGGGGGGCAGACATGGCATACCCGGCTCGGGACCCGGGTGTGCGGGATTCCGCATAACACCGAGATGCTGCCGCCCGGCCTGGTGTGTTCTTCGACCGACCCGGATTCGGTATACGCGACTTTCCAGGGACACTACCCGATACTGCAGTCGGTGTTCGCAAGTGCGGACGGCGGCGTCACGTGGAGCGAGACCCGGGTCCCTGGCCTGGAGCCGAATGACCGGTTGTTCGTGCTGGCAATGCACCCGGCCGGGTCGGAGACCCTGTTGCTGGCGACCCAGGGGGGCGCGTACCGCAGCCGGGACGCGGGACAGACCTGGGAACCGGTGGACAGTGTGCCGTGCTATTGTATCGTGTTTGATCCCCACGACCCGTCGACCGCGTATTCGGGCTGGATTGGACGGATGCGCCGGAGCACGGATGGCGGTACGAGCTGGCATGATTTCTCGACCGGGTTGCCGCAGTGGTCCGAGGTGATGAACATCGACCCGGACCCGGATTCGGCCGGGGTGCTGTTTGCCGCGCTGTGCGGGGGTGAGGCCCGGGCTCCGGAGTCCGGGGTCTACGTGTACCGGTCACAGGCCGGGCGCTGGGCGCGCGTGTCGAACGGATTGCCCGGAGCGTTTGTGTTGAGGCCGCGGATGGTGGTGGATACCGTGCACTCGTGCCTGTGGTGCGTCCTGCCGAACCAGGGCGCGCAGGTGTACCGGTCGTCTGACCGGGGAGGTACGTGGCAAGCGGCGGACACGGGCCTGACCGCATACGGTGCGTACTTCCTGTATCAAGGAGACAGGACGTACATCGGGACCCGAGGGGACGGGTTGTGGGCCTGGGACGACGGGTCCGGCATCCGGTCCGGCGATGGGTTCGAGACCCGGGCCGCGCCGGGGGCGACGGTGTTCTTCACGGACGAGATTGTCGTCAATGCAGGGTGGGTTGAGTTGTTCGACCACACCGGGCGCATGGTCGGACGCGGCGAAGGCGGACTGGTAACCCGTGACCTGGCATCCGGGGTTTACTTCGTGCGTGCGGACGGGAGATTGACCAAGGCGGTCAAGCCGCGTTGGGGCAATGAAGGCCGAGCTGCGGGAAGCGTACGTTGACCTGTACGCAATCACACGCATGACCGAGGTCCGGCTCGGTCGGCTGCTCGATCAGTTCGCGGAACCGGAGCAGATACTGGGCGCCGGTCGGGATGACCTGTTGTCAATCGACGGTGTCGATTCCGAACTCGTGAACGGTATCCGATCCTACAAGCGCAGCGAGACGGTCGCGGACCGGATCCGGGCGGCGCGTGAGTGCGGGATTGTGACAATCGGCCGGGGTGATGACGCGTACCCGGCAAGCCTGGCCGGGCTGCGCGGCATGCCGCCGGTCCTGTTCGTGCGCGGCGAGCTGACCGAAGACGACCAGTTGGCGATTGCGGTGGTCGGGACCCGGCGTCCGTCGTCCTACGGCCAGGCCGTGGCCGAGCGGCTGGCCCGCGAGTTCGCGGAGCACGGGGTGACCGTGGTCAGCGGGATGGCGCGGGGCGTGGACACGTGCGCGCACCACGCGGCCCTGGCAGCCGGAGGCAGGACCGTGGCGGTGCTGGGCTGCGGTGTGGATCTGTGCTACCCGCCGGAGAACCGCAGGCTCAGCGATGAGATTGCGGAGCACGGCGCGGTCATCAGCGAGTTCAACCTCGGGACCGAGCCGTTCGCGATGAACTTCCCGAAGCGCAACCGGGTGGTGTCCGGCCTGTCACGCGGCGTCGTGGCGGTGGAGGCGGGTGAAAGGTCCGGGGTCCTGAACACCGCGGCGTGGGCCGCGAACCAGGGCCGCGACGTCTATGCCGTGCCCGGACGCATCACCGACAATTCGAGCGTGGGTACGAACCGGTTGTTGCGGGAAGGCGCGAAACCGGTGATGGGGACCGAAGACGTGCTGCAGGACCTGGGTGTCGCGCTGCACCTGGAAGAGCGGGCGAAGGTCCGTCTGGATGGCGACGAGAAGCCCGTGCTTGCCCTGCTGTCCGGGGACCCGCTGCACGTGGATGAGGTTTGCCAGGGCATAGACATGTCGATGGCGAAACTGCTGGGGATACTGATGCAGCTCGAACTGAAGGGCGCGGTCAGGCAGTTGCCGGGCAAGTTCTTCGTGCGGCAGTTCTAGCCGGCGTCGAAGTCGAGCGCGATGTCCGCGGCCGGCGCCGAATGCGTGAGCGCGCCGACCGAGATGTAATCGACCCCGGTTTCGGCTACTGCGCGTACCCGCCGCAGGGTGATTCCCCCCGATGCTTCCAGTTTCGCCCGGCCGCGGGCGAGTGAGACCGCCCGGCGCATCCGGGCCAGGTCCATGTTGTCGAGCAGGATGCGGCGAGCGCCGGCTGCCAACGCGGCCCGGAGCTGGGCGATGGTCCGGACTTCCACTTCGACCGGGACCCGGGCATCCCGTGTGCGCTTGAGCGCGACCGCGACCGAGCCGGCAGCCGCGATGTGGTTGTCCTTGACCAGGACCATGTCGTACAGGCCCATGCGGTGGTTCGAGCCGCCGCCGCAGCGCACCGCGTATTTCTCAAGCGCGCGCCAGCCCGGCGTGGTCTTGCGGGTGTCGAGTATCTTCGCGCCGGTTCCTTTGACCGCGTCCACGTAGCGGCGGGTGAGGGTGGCGATGCCGGACAGGCGCTGCAGGAAGTTCAGCGCGGTCCGCTCGGCGGCGAGGATGGCGCGGGCCGGACCGCGAACCAGGGCCAGTACCGAACCGGCTTCGTATGAGGTGCCGTCCCGGACTTGTGCGGTGAGTCTTGCGCGCGGGTTCACGGCCCGGAACACGCGGCGACATACACCGATGCCGGCAAGCACCCCGGGTTGCCGGGCGACCAGTCGGGTCCGGGTCTGGGTTCGCAGCGGAATCGTCAGCCGGGTGGTGATATCGCCCGGACCGATGTCTTCGGCGAGTGCGATGCGGATGAGCCGGTCCAGGTTCGGGTCCGGACCGCGGAAGGGCATCAGTCCTCTGATGCGGGTTTGAACAGGCGCCGGAACAGCCGGGCGAAGAAACCGGGGTGGGCCTCGGACTCGTCGGTCGCCTCTTCCGCTTCGGGCGCGGGAGGACGGACCCGGGCCGCTTGCTCATTGGGAGAGAGCTGTTTGTCGGCTGCGGGCTCGGGTCTGTCCGGCTCGGGCTCCGGAGTCGTCTCCGCTTCAGGTTCCTCGACCGGCGGTGGTTTGACTTCAGCCACGGGCTCGGGCGACGAGTCGGGAACGGATTCGGCTTCGGGTTCCGGCTCCGGGGGCCCGGGTTCGGGAGCATCCTCGGGCGCCTCTGCTACGTCTTCCGGAGAAGATGTTTCCGCATCAGCCTCCACGGGGTGTTCCGCAGCATAGGTTTCGGGGTCGAGGAGCTCCTTGATCTTGCCGAGGAGAACGAGCGGGTCGAACGGCTTGTTGATATAGGAGTCCGCGCCCATGTCGAGACCGTGCCGGCGGTCGTCGTCTGACGTGCGGGCGGTGAACAGGATTATCGGTATGGCCTTGCTGTCTCCTTCCGACTTCAGCATGCGACAGACCGAGTATCCGTCCATCTTGGGCAGCATCAGGTCAAGGATGATAAGGTCGGGATTGAAGCTCCGGACACCGGCCAGCGCCTTGTAGCCGTCTTCCGCGACGGCCACCTCGTAGCCGTTCGCTTCAAGCCGGCAACGTACGAGTTCGCGGAGGTTGTCTTCGTCTTCGACAACGAGTATCCGGTTCTTGTCTGTTTCGCTCACTGGTTCTCCCTGGTCGGCAGGATGAAGCTGAAGCTGGTGCCCTCACCGAGATTGCTGCGGACCCAGACCTTGCCGTGATGCAATTCGACGACCGACTGGACGATTGCGAGTCCGAGCCCGATGCCGGGTCCGTGCGGATCGACCCGCTCGAACTTGCCGAACACACGGTCCAGGAACTCGGCCGGTATCCCGGGTCCGGAATCGGAAACGGTCACCTGTACGTATTTCGCGTCGGGCAGCAGGTTGTCCTCGGACATGATCGGGGCCTTCGGGTCCATCATCTGCGCTGAGACGGTGATGGTGCTGCCGGTCGGGGTATACTTGATGGCGTTGTCGAGCAGGTTGTTGAATACCAGGCGCAGGCGGTCAGCGTCACCGAGCACGGGCGGCAGGTGTTCGGAAAGGTGCAGCTCAATGGTCAGCCGCTTCTTGTTCACGAGCGTCGACAGGCTGTCGAGTGACCGGCGGAGCGTGTCATCAAGGTCAACGACGCCTGGCTTGAAAGACAGTTTGCCCGATTCCATACGCGACACTTCGAGCAGGTTGGTGATCATCCGGTTGAGCCGGTCGATTTCCTCCTGTGCGATGGACAGGTAGCGGCGCTGGCGTTCTTCGAGCTGCGTGGTGGTGTCCATGACCAGGGCTACCGCCTCTTTGATGGCGGCGAGCGGGGTCCGCAGTTCGTGCGAAACGGTCGCGATGAAATCGGTGCGGGCTTCTTCCGCGTGCCGCAGTGCCGAGACGTCGTGCAGGAAACAGAGCAGCACGGTGTGGTCATTGGCTTCCGCGGTGACGATGCGCAGTTCGCAATCGATCTCGTGCGCGGAACGGGTGATGAGCCGGATGGAGAGGGTGACCGGGGCCAGCATCCGGCTTGGGTCCGCTACCGCCTGCGCGACTCGCTCCCGGTCGCCCGGCACGACAATCCGCTCAAGGTCCATGGAACTCATCTGTTGGGTGTCGTAGCCGGTGATGCCGGTGAAGCACGGGTTGACGTAGACGGTACGGCCGTCGCGGATGATGCAGATACCGTCGACGGAGTTCTCCATCACCTGCCGGTTGATCGATTCGGAGAAGCTGGTCTGTAGCTTGGTGCTGCGCAATGGGACCGCCGAGCCCATGTACCAGGTAACGCCATTCGTTATGCGCCGGGCCAGCGCGATACTGGCGGGAATCGACTGGTTGTCGCGACTCAGGATTATCGAGTCCGGTACGGTTCGAACGTCGTGCTTGGGCTGGGTCTTCACGATGCGGGTTGCTTCCCGGGCCGGGAACAACTCGCGCCAGTCCCGGCCGACCAAGGAGCCGGCGCTCTTGTACCCGAGCAGGGAGGCCAGCGGGCTGTTCGCGAAGACAATCCGGCCTCGCCCATCGGCAATCCAGATTCCCTCCTGGAGTCCGTTGAAGAACTCCAGGCCGTTGAGTATCGATTCGAAGTTGGCAGTTTCCATACAATCAAGCATCTCGGTCAGTGGTGCGAGGCAAAGACCTGTGTCAGTCAAACCACCGTCACCGTGACTCAGCAGTGTATAAGGGCCGGCCGGGAAGTCAACCGCGATTCCGCGGAGTCGGGTTTTGCCTAGGGAAGGCGAACCAGCTTGATTGTCGGCCCGGCGACGGAACCGGTCGGCCCGACGGCGCGCAGGAAGAAGACGCCGGCCGGGAGGCGGCAGTTCCAGTTGCTTCCCCGGCCCGGCAGTGTGAACCGGCGCACGACCCGCCCGGCCTGATCGAGCAGTTCGCAGGATACCGCTTCGCCGGCCCGGACGGTGAAGCCGGTCCGCGATACGGTCGGGGTGACAATCAGCATCGGTGATACCGGAGCGGGTCTGATCTCGTGGAGCGCGGTCGGGATTGATTCGGCCGGGATCCGGAGCAGGAGGACCGGGTTGCGCGTGGTCGGCCCTTGTCCCTGTTCCTGGAAGCCGGCGACCCGGTCGGCAAAGTACAGTATATGAAGCGTGTCGTTCACGGTTTCGGCCAGGAACGGGAACCGCTTGCTGGTCGAGTCCGGCGCGGTCAGGCGAATCGGTTCGCCCCAGGTGTGTCCGCCGTCTCCGGAGCGTGATACCCACACGTCGGCCCGGGCAAGCCCGGTCTGCGGGTCGATGTTCGCCGGGTCGAACTGCTCCCAGGCCACGAAGTAGTCGTTGGACCGCGCGTTCCACCCGATCGTGGGTCGTCCGGCGCCGAGCGCGGCGTCACCGATGTCAACGGAATCGGGCAGCGTATGGCTGTGCACCGCGTACCAGGGTGGGGAATCGTACTTGGCGTACAGCCAGAGTTCGCTCTGGTTCCGGTTCGTGCCGTTGTAGAACCCGGCTACGAGGCGCAGGCGGATTGAGTCGTAGATGCATTGCCCGCCGAGCAGGTTGCGGTCGAGCCGGGACGGGACTGAATCGGACAGGTTGACGGTCGGATACCAGTTCATCCCGTTGTTGGGAGTCTCTTTGAAGTACAGGGTTCCGTAATCCGGGTTTTTGGATACGCTCCAGATGTGGCCGAACCGGCCGGACTGTTTGGACCCGGCTAGGCTGTGGGTGGGGAACGAACCGAGACGGGCCAGGCGCAGGGAAGAGAAGTGTGACAGGTGGCCGAGCGTGTCGTTGCGGATTGCCGCGAACCGGGCCCAACCGTAGTGGGACGTGGCGGCTACCACGTGGCGGTAGCCGGTGCCGAGCGGTCGCTCAGTGAACCGGCCGGCGCCGGGGGCCGAATCCTCAAGAAACGCCGAACGGGGGACCCCGCGCGAAACGTAGTCGATGCCGATTATCGCTCGTCCGGACCGCAGGTTGACCGTCATCCCACCCAGGTTGCGCGGGAACGGGTTGATGACAATGCCGCCGGGCCAGCGCCAGTCCGCGCCGCGGGGCTTGAAGTTGTACCGGATGTCGCCGTACCCGTCCTTCCATACGGTGTGGATTCCACGGGCAGTGTCGTTGACGACGAGGCGGGCCGACGGGCCGTACGCCTGTCGGTCGCGTTCGGTGTACCCGACCGTGTCCGGAATCCAGGCCCGGGTCGGAAGCCAGAGCGCGCCGAGCAGCAGCGGGACGATAAGCGTGCGTGTCATCACGTTGAGTATCCTACAGGCCACTATAGAAGCAGGCGCTCGCAGGTCAAGCGCGGTGCAGGTCGTCCACCGGTCTTGCGCACGTTTCCCCCGCATTGTGCAGGCGTTGTCCACGACCACGGGCCGGTTTTCCCTCAGGGTATGCACGGGTTGTCCACCGGTTGTTGACAGGCGGGCGCTGTTCTCTAGGCTGAAGGGATGGAAACGGACGCGACGCAGGCGAGATTGCATGCGTTCGTGTCGGGCACGGTGCAGGGCGTGTTCTACCGGCGGTTCGTGGTCGAGGAAGCGCGGCCGCTGGGCCTTTCGGGCATGGTTCGCAACCTGGCCGACCGGCGGGTCGAGGTCGTTGCCGAGGGGCCGAAGGAGGGTCTTGCACAGTTGGTACGACGGCTGAGACAGGGACCGCCGGACGCTGAGGTGACCGGTGTCGAGGTCGAGTGGGAGCCGGTCAGAAGCGAGTACGCCGGGTTCGGCATCGAATGAGCCCGGTCTTCCAGTCGCGGGGGCGGCGTATCTTGACTGCCGGGTCAAGGCCGGTAGACTCGCGTAGCGGTTCAGTATGAGTCAATCCCTGCGAAGAAGCGACGAAGCGGTTATCCCGGTCGAGTTCCTCTTCCTGTTGCTGGCGATTGCGGTGCTGCGGCTCCTGCTCGCGTCCGGTTCGCAGGCGCTGACCACGGTCCTGATGGCCTGGGCGATTCTCGTGGTCACCAGTTACCTGGTCGGCGAGTTCGCGACCCCAGTTCGGATCAACTTCGGCCTGACGCTCCGCACGCAGGCGGCGTTCGCCCTGGCCTATGTCGCGTACAGCGGCATGCATGGCGTCTGGCCGTGGTGTGAGACCCTGAACGTGCGTTTCTGGCTGGGGTTGTGGTTGTACCTCAATTTCGTCGCGCCCCTGCTCGGCCTTGGCGTCCGTCGCTTCATCCGACAGCGCGCGTTGTTCGTGAGCGACCGCCACCGGGACCGGGTTCCGTTGCTGCGCTGGTGGGGATTCGAGTGCAGTGAGGTAATCGGGACCGGTGACCTGGAAGAGTGGCTGCGGTCCCGGTCCGAGCACACCGGCGAGATACCGCAGTACGACCTCGTGATTGTAGACACGACCGACTACCGTACCGAGTACCTGGTTGCGGGGCTGGCGCGGCGGTATTTCGTGGACTTCGTCGGCATCAGCTCGTTTACGATGGTCGCCTACCTGCTGGGCCCGCATCCGCGTCACATCGCGACCTATAACCTGGACGGGGCGCCCCGCCGGCTGAAGCGGATTATCGACATCGTCGGTTCGGTGATGGCGATTGCGCTGCTCGGGCCGCTGTTCCTGATCCTGGCGCTGGCAATCAAGCTCGACAGCCGCGGGCCGGTGTTCTACAAGCACCGCCGGCTGGGCCGCAACATGAAAGAATTCTGGCTGCTGAAGTTCCGGACCATGCACCGGGACGCGGACCGGCGCTTGAAGGATCTCCTGGCGTCGGACCCGGAGCTGGAGCGTGAGTTCCGCGCGAGCTACAAGCTCAAGAAAGACCCGCGTGTTACCCGGATCGGCCGAGTGCTGCGCAGGCTGAGCATTGACGAGTTGCCGCAGTTCTTCAACGTCATTGGGGGCCAGATGAGCATGGTCGGACCCCGGCCAATCGTCAAGGACGAAGTGAAGTACTACGAGGACTACTCGTTGCTGCTGTTCCGGGTGCTGCCGGGCGCGACCGGGTTGTGGCAGGTTTCCGGGAGGTCCGAGACCGGGTACGCGCAGCGGGTGGAACTGGACACCAGTTACGTGCAGGGATGGACACTGGTCTGGGATCTGAGAATCCTGTTCCAGACGATACCGGCAGTGCTCAAGCGGCGCGGGGCCTACTAACGTGTCCTTGACTTGTGCCTGCCGGACAACTACATTGAAGCTGTGATTGTTGAACGTGCGGATATAGCAGCCCTGCGGACCTGCGAGGAGCGCGGGATGTTCCCGACCGAAGGCGAACTGGCCGGGGTCGAGCTGACCATGGACGACTACCGGCGCAGGCTCCGGCGGCTCTCGGCGGCCGGGGTGATCCGGTCGTTCCACGCGATACTGGTGGTTCCGCCCCTGCTCGGCGGCGACTGGGTGTGGGCCGGAGTTCTGGCGACCGTCGCGCGACCGCTGGGGGTGGCCAACGCCCTGGTGCGCAAGCTACCGTTCGTGACCGAGATCATCATGAATGCCGGCCTGCCCGACAAGCTGGGGCCGAACCTGGCGATGCTGTTCTACTCGCGTGATTTCGATACCGAGGCCCGGTTCATCCGGTCCGCGGCCGGGATGGAGCACCACGAGGTGTACCGGGTCGCCGAGTATTCGTTCCCGATGGTGCAGCCCCTGTCGAGTGACGAGAAGCGGCTGTTGCGGCAACTAGTTGGCAACCCGGCGGCCGACATCAGGGTGCTTGGCGCGGAACTGGGCCAGACCCCGGATTGGGTCCAGGTGAAGCTGGACCGGCTGCTCTGGACCCCGTCGAACCGGTCCGGAGTGATTCGGATTCAACCCGAAGTCGATTGGACCAAGGTCGAGAACTTCGGCCACTTCCATTTCCTGCTCCTGACCGGTCACCAGCCCGAGCAGTTGCAGCGCCTTGTGGAGGAACGCGGTTTCGAGCTGGTGATGCGCGGCAAGACCTACCGGGAGCGGTTCGTCCAGATCGAGGCGGATGTGTGGGGAGTAGCCGACCTGATGGAGCGGGTCGCCTACCTGAACCAGATTGCGAGCATCAAGGTCGCGGGCGTAATCTGGAACGAGCGGGTCACGGTCAATTCCGACTGGGTGCCGGGCCTGCTCGAAAGCTAGTCCAACACCACAATCCGGCGGCGCGAGACGGTTGAACTGCCGGTGACGTGCAGGAAGAGGATACCGGTCCCGACCGGTCGTCCGGTGTTGTCAAGACCATTCCAGGTGAGCTTCCCGTCCGGCCCGATGTCTTGGGCGGCGACACGTCGACCGGAAACGGTGAGGAGTGTGACCCGGGCCCCGGGTTGGACGGCGAACTGCAATCTGGCGCCGCGACGCAGCCAGTACGTGCTCTGCTCCGGGACAGGTTCGGGCAGGGTCGGCGTGCCGGCCACGCCGGGTGCGCCCGCGATTATCCCTTTGAACACGAGCGCGTAGGGCTGGCGCCCGGTGAACACGTTGCGACCGCGAACGCGGATAATCCATTCGCCGGCCAGGGGCAGGCCCAGGTTGAAGACCTCCTCGACGTTGCGTTCGTCCCAGTCGGTCGGGTTGGGCCGGGACTGGCCGTTGAGCAACTGGTTGCCGCGGTAGACGTTGCCGTCCGGGCTGGTGATTTCGAGGTTGAGGTCGTTGATCAGGGTGATTTCGACCTCCGGGGCGGCCGCGGTGTCGGTCCAGGCCAGGACGATGCGAAGCGGGGCCCGCTCCTCGATTCGGACCCGGTATTCGTGCATGCGTCCGGTCGAGAGCCCGACGCTTTCATCGACGAAGGTGAAGGCGGTGGAGTCCCCGGCGAAGTGCAGCACGCGGTCGAGATTCAGACGCCCCCAGCCCCCGGCGTCGCTCGGGACCGGGTCCGGCCCGGCGTTCGAGTCCACGGCCGCGATTGCGAGGGCGCGGAACAGGGCGGCGCTGAGTCGGGTCAGCGACCGGCTCGAGTCGGGCGCGCCGGACGGGAACCAGCCTTCGGCGAAGTACTGGCGCAGCAGGGTCAGCGCGCCGTTGACGCAGGGCGCGGAGAAGCTGGTGCCGTTGCGCGACGAATAGGTCCGTTCGCCCGGGCCGTCGACCGTCGTGATACCCTCGCCCGGCGCGACCAGGTTCGGTTTGATGCGGTTGTCCCGGGTCGGGCCGCGCGAAGAGAAGTCGGCGATGTCGTCGCTTGCGATGCCGCTGCCGGTCGCGCCGACGGTGAGGACGTTCTTCGCGCAGGCCGGGTGGCCGATTTTGTACTGACCTCCGCCCATGTTGGCCGCGGCCCAGATGACCAGGAATTCCTTGTCGCTCCACGTGACCGCGTCGGCGGTGGCGTCTTCGAGCCGGTAGTAGCCGAGGCGCGAACTGCTGCCGAACGAACCGGATACCTGGCGCACCGGTTCGTCCATGCCGCGTGAGAGCCGGACCGAGTCGAGCAGTTCGGTCATATCGTCGTCGAACACGTAGATGCCGATGGAGTTGGCGACGTCGAGGAAGTAGATGCGGGCGTCGGGCGCCATCCCGTCGGCCTTGCTGTAGTTGCCGCAGACCGAGTCGTTGCCGGCGAGCGTGGCGGCGACGCCGGACCCGTGGTAGGAGTAGTGGTCGTTGAAGTCGGCTTCCGGGTAGAGTTTGTACGCGGCGACCTTGCGGTGGAAGGGGAAGATGCCGGGTGCGAAGAGCGGGAACAGGGGGTCGTAGAACATGTCGTGGTTGGTGTTGATCCCGGAGTCGAACAGGCCGACGACCTGGCCCTGACCGCGGAGCCCGTGCTGCCAGGCGCGGCGACCGGCGGTCGGTTCGGGTGCGGTCGGGCGCCAGCCGGTCTGCACCACCCATTGGGCCTGGGTGTTGTATTCCTCAAACGTGCTGCTGCGCTGGACCCAGGCGACCGGGTCGAGCTTCGTGATTTCGGGCAGGGCCGCGGCGGCGAGTCGGAACCGGATTGTGCGTGCGCCGGCGCGTTCGATGATTCCGCCGGCCGCGCGGATGGCGGCGAGGACCGGGGCCGGGTTGGTTCCGGGCCAGAGCGCGAGAATCAGGTGGTCCGGGTTTGGCCCGGGTTCGGCCAGTTCCGGCGCCAGTTTGTACGCGGGCAGGTGCGGGCCGAGCCAGCGGACGAACTCCAGGCCCAATACGGTGCGTGCCCGGGTTTCGCGCCGGGTGCGGCAGACAACCGTGGCCCGGGGATACCACGCGAGCGGTTCAAGCCCGGCGTCGCGCAGGTCGGCAAGCCACTGGGGGCGCACCGGGCCGGACAGGTTCACCAGCCAGTATGCGTTCCGCGCGAGCAGAGCACCGGGAGCCAGGCCGGGTCGGTCGCGGGTGTCGAACGCTCCACCGCCGGCCGGGTGGACGATGTGCGCGTCCGGGTAGGGGACAGGCTCGAAGGAGCGTGCCGGACCGGTCCGTCCGATGCCCGGGCCGATCAGGCCGAGTATCAGAAGGAACAGAGCCGGCACGTTCCTCCTCCGGTTAGCGCCGGTGCGAAGACCGGCAGGCTAGAGTGCGAGTATTTCCTCGATCGCCCCGGTGACCTGCTTGATGTCGTCCAGCGTCAGGTCGCCCATGTGGGCGATGCGGAACGTCTTTTCCTTGAGCTGCTTGCCGTAGCCGTTGGATATCTGCATGTACTTCTCGGCCAGCTTCTTGTTCAGGTCCGCGACGCTGATGCCCTTCGTGTTGTCGACCGTGGTCAGGGTGACCGATTCGTACCCCGGCTCGGCGAACAGCGCGAAGTGCTTCTTCGCCCAGTCCTGCGTGAACTTCGCCATGGCGCAGTGCCGCTCGTACCGGCCCTGCATCGTCTCTTCGAGGACCCGGTCGAGTTGCATGTCCAGGGCCCGCAAGAGCGAGATGGCGGGCGTGGTCGGGGTCTGGTGGTCCTTCTCGTACCGCTTCATCATCGGCTCCCAGTTGAAGTAGAAGCCGCGGTCGGCCATGGTCAGGCTCTTCTCATACGCACGCGGGGACACGATGCTGATGGCGAGCCCGGGCGGCAGCGCGACCGCCTTCTGGCTTGAGGCGACCACCACGTCAAGGCCGAGCGCGTCGATGTCGAACCAGTCGCCCATCAGCCCGGAGACGGCGTCGACCAGTATCAGCACGTCCGGGTACTTGTCCTTCATCATCTGCGCGATGTCCTCAATCGGCTGGCGCACGCCGGTCGAGGTCTCGTTCTGGGTCAGGGCGAGGGCGCAGTAGCCGCCCTTGGACAGCTCGGCGTCGATGTGCTCGGGCTTCACCGCCTTGCCCCAGTCCACGTCAATCCGGGCCGCTTCCTTGTTGCAGAGCCCCGATATCTTGAACCAGCGGTCCGCGAACGCGCCGGACACGCAGTGCAGCACCTTGCCGTCCACCACGTTGCGGAGCGCGCCCTCCATGCAGCCGGTGCCGGACGAGGTGAACCACATCACGCGGTGTTTTGTCTTGAGCGCCTCCTGCGTCTTGCTCACGCAGGAATGGTACAGCTCGCCGAACTCCTTCGAACGGTGGCCGATCATCCAGTCGGACTGGGCCTTGAGGATATCCTCCCGGACTTCGGTCGGGCCGGGAATGAACAGCTTCTTATGCATACCGCTTCCTCCGGGTCAGGTCAACATGCTGCTATACCGACTTCAATACCTGGACCCGCACCTGCCGTGTGCGCGGGCCGTCGAACTCACAGAAGAACACGCCCTGCCAGCGGCCGAGCACCAGTTGGCCGTCCTCCACCGGGACCTGGGCGCAGCTGCCGACCAGCGTCGCCTTGATGTGCGCGTCCGCGTTCCCTTCGGCGTGCGCGTAGCCCCGGTCCGCGGGCACCAGCTTCGACAGTGTGTTCTCGATATCGCGGGCCACGTCCGGGTCGTACGACTCATTCACGGTGACCCCGGCGGTCGTGTGCGGCACGAAGATGAACGCGATGCCGGACTTCACGCCGCACCCGGCAACCGCGGCCTGGACCTTGCCGGTGACGTCCTTCAGCTCATTGCGTGAACCGGTCGTGACCTCAAATGACTCCATTGGCTCCCAATCATAGACAGGCCGCCAATTGTGTCAACCGCTTGCGGAGAGGAATGAGGAAAGAGGAAGGAGGAAGAGTCAACCACGGATAAACACAGATGAACACGGATGAGAAGGAAAGAGGAGTTGAACACCAAGGTCACCAAGACCACCAAGAAGAAAGATGTCACTGCGAAGCGCGTAGCGCTGTGGCAGTCTCAAGCGGCCTAATGCGTGATAACTACCTTGTGGATGCTCGGCGCCTGACGTACGAAGTAGATGCCGGGCGAGATGTGCCGGACGTCATTCGGACCCGCCCGCAGGTTCATTGCTCTCATCCCCGCAATATCGAGCAGGGTCATTGGACATTGGGCATTGGTCATTTCCGTCTCGGGCATGTGCAGCACTCCGCGCACGATTGTGGCCTTGATATGCTCGCGGGCGACGGGCGGCTCCGGTTCCGCGATTGCGGGGGAGTTCCCGGCCGAGTCGGTCTTGATGAGATAGACATCCCATAGTTCTGCGCCGAAGGACCAGGTGTAGCCGGCAATGATGTACCCGCCATCCGTGGTCTGCCGGACTGATTCGCCGCAGTCGTCACCGGTGCCACCAAAGGTCCGGGTCCACATCGTGTCGCCAAATGCATCGGTCTTGATAAGCCAGACGTCGGCCCGGCCTGCACCGAAGGAGTAGGTGCGGCCGGTGATGACGTACCCGCCATCCGCAGTCTGCGCCATCGAGTAGCCGTAGTCTTCGTCCACACCGCCGTAGGTCCGGGTCCACATCGTGTCGCCGGAGGCGTCGGTCTTGATGAGCCAGACGTTGTCCCCGTCGACGCCGAAGGAGTTGGTGCAGCCGGTGATGACGTACCCGCCATCCCCGGTCTGCAGGACTGAGCGGCCGGTGTCCGAGCTGTCGCCGCCGTAGGTGCGGGTCCATATGGTGTCACCGGAAGCATCGGTTTTGACCAGGTAGACGTCGAACAGGCCGGCGGCGAAGGACATGGTCAAGCCGGCGATGACGTATCCGCCGTCCGCGGTCTGCGCCACCGAGTAGCCTTTGTCCCAGAGCGTGCCGCCGAAGGTGCGAGTCCACATGGTGTCGCCAAACGCGTCGGTTTTGATGAGCCAGAAGTCGTGGCTGCCGGCGCCGAAGGACCAGGTTTCACCGGCGATGACATAGCCGCCATCTGTAGTCTGCGCCACCGAGTGGCCGTAGTCGTCGTAACTGCCGCCGTAGGTTCGGGTCCACATGGTGTCGCCGGTTGCGGCAGTCTTGACCACGTAGACGTCGGAGCTACCGGCACCGAAGGAGTTGGTGTAGCCGGTGATGACGTACCCGCTATCTGTGGTCTGCGCCACCGAGTAGCCGCGGTCGCGAGCTGTACCGCCGTAGGTCCGGGTCCAGAGGGTATCGCCCGAGGCGTCGGTCTTGACCAGGTAGACGTCGGAGCTACCGGCGCCGAAGGACTGGGTCCAGCCGGCGATGATGTACCCGCCGTCCGTGGTCTGTAGGACCGAGCGGCCGTTGTCACTTTCCTCGCCGCCGTAGGTGCGTTGGAAGGTTGTCTGCGCGGCGAGCGGCGCGGCGAGGGAGAGGGCAAGGAATACTGCGGATGAAAACCCCGCCGTCTTTGGATTCATCATACGACAGCTTACGGCGCGGGATGGAGGGTGTCAAATCTGATTCGGGCGCGGCTTTCTCAATCTCCAATCCAGAATCCGGAATCTCAAGTCCCTTCTGTGGACGTTGCTCAGGACCCGGCATATCACCCGGCAGAGGACCCGGGTTCTTACCCGACAAGTGAGGATACAACTAACCTGACAACCAGCCCGACAATCAGCCTGACAACCAGCCTGACAACCGGGCTGACAAGTAGCGCGACAACTGGCCTGACAACCAGTCGGACAACCGGGCTGACAAATGGGCCGACAAGTAGCGCGACAACTGGTCTGACAAGTGACGCGACAGCTAGCCTGACAACCAGGCCGACAACCAGCCTGACAAGCAAGCGCACCTGTAGGCCGACAAGTAATCCGGGGGGTGCAGGGGGGTTAGAAGCTGGAATCAGGCAACGCCTTGTCGTAGAAGCGGTTGCGACCATTTGCCGGGTTGCGGCCGTGTATAATGCGAGTTATACTCTGGCGA